>DASTBN010000648.1:0-8014 GCA_035712045.1 Pseudonocardiaceae bacterium | reverse complement strand
GGCGGGGCGCTGCTCGTCGAGCTTCAGCACGCGGCCCGGTCCAGCTTGCACCGCTACCAGCTGGACACCGGGGAACTGAGCACCCTGGCCATTCCCCCGGGCACGGTCGGCGCCGCGGCGGCGCGGCCCGATGGCACCGTGGAGTACGTCTGGTCCTGCGCCGCCGAGCCGCCGGCCATCCGGGCGCTGCATCCCGACGGCACCGACCGGGCGCTGCTGGTACCCCACGGCGAGCCGGCCCCGGGTTCGCAGCCGCTCACCGATGAATTCGTGCCCACCCCCCACGGCAGGGTCCACGCCCTGGTCGCCCGGCCTCCACACGCATCTGAGGCGCCACTGCCCACGGTGTTCCTGATCCACGGTGGGCCGCACGCGGCCGATGAGGACCGGTTCTCGGCGGAACGGGCGCTCTGGCTCGACGCCGGTTTCGCCGTGATCCACGTCAACTATCGCGGATCGACCGGCTACGGCTCGGCCTGGCGGGACGCCATCGAAGGCCGGCCCGGCCTGACCGAGCTCGAGGACATCGCGGCAGTGCACGACTGGGCGGTCAGCGCCGGGCTGGCCGATCCGGCTCGTTGCGCGGTAGCCGGCTGGTCGTGGGGCGGGTATCTGAGCCTGCTCGCTCTCGGGACGCAACCGTGGCGCTGGGCCGCTGGAGTGGCCGGGATACCGGTGGGTGATTACGCCACCGCCTACGCCGATGAGATGGAGCCCCTGCGGGCCTTCGACCGCGCGCTCTTCGGCGGCACGCCCGAGGAAGTTCCCGAGCGCTACCGGGTGTCGTCGCCGATCAGCTACGCCGCGCGGGTGCGCGCACCCGTGCTGGTGCTGGCGGGAGAGAACGATCCGCGCTGCCCGATCCGCCAGATCGACAACTACCTGGACCGGCTCACCGAGCTGGGCAAGCCATACCGGTGCTATCGATACGACGCCGGGCATGGATCGCTCGTGGTAGCGGAGAATCTCCGGCACGCCGCCATCGAGGTGGCATTCGTCCGCGAGGTGCTCGGTGTCCCCCGATAGCTCCTCCGACCACGCGTTCAGCGGTCTCATCAGACGTCGGATCGACTTTACTGTTGGTCAACGTAACGGTAACGCTAATGGAGGAAGCTGGGCCAGGAGGTGGTCACTGTGACCCTATGGCGGCTGCACGTCGACGTAGCCGATCAGCCAGGCCAGCTTGGCGCGCTCGCCGCCACCATCGGGGGTTGCGGGGCCAACATCGTTTCCCTTCACATGGTGGGTGAGCCCGCTCACGATGGGGCGGTCACAGACGAGCTGCTAGTCCGGGTGCCGCCGCAGCTGGCAGTGCCCGCGCTGGTCGAAGCCGTGGAGACCGCCGGGTTCCGGGTGAGCGTCGTCGTGCAGGCCGACGCGCAAGCGCTCGCCGATCCGGTGAGCACCGCGCTGGCTCTCGCGCACTGCGTCGCGGTCGACCCTGGCAGCGCCTCCCGGGCGGTGGCCGCCCTGCTGCGCGCGGAACTGGCTGGGGCGGGCGCGCCACCGGCCGCCCATCACGCCGAGGTCGGCACCGGCGCCAACCGGGTCCGGCTGCGCCGGGGCTGGCCATTCACCGCGACCGAGATCTCCCGGGCCGCCGCCCTGCTCGAGCTCGCCGGGAGCTCCGATGGCCGGCGGCTGCCGCCGCCGCTGTTCAGCGTGCAGCTGACCGACGGCGCCGAGGTGGTGCTCCGCGACGCGACCGCCGCCGACGCGCCACTGGTCGCCGCGCTGCACGCCCGCTGCTCACCGCAGACCCGGTCGCTGCGGTCGCTGCCTACCCGGCCAGTGCTGGCGGCGGCGGTACTCCAGCAGCTGATCGGCGCGGATGGCTCCACCGCCATGCTCGCGGTCACCCCCGATGGTGGCGCCGCCGTCGGGCTGGCCAACCTGGTGCGCGGCGCGCCCGGCACCGCCGAGATCTCACTGCTGGTCGAGGACGCCTGGCAGGGCCGGGGAGTGGGCACCGCGCTCGCCCGCAAACTGGTGGATCTGGCCAGAGCCGAGCAACTCACTGAGATCGTCGCGATGTCCCAGGTGGGCAACGGCGCCCTCACCCGGGTACTGCGCCGGGCCGGCCTGCGCCCCCGCGGCCGCCTGGAAGGCGGCGCCCTCCGAGTCCGGGCCGCCCTGCACAACGAAGAACCCGCCCCCACCCCCCCAACCCAAGCCAGCCTCGCCTGACACCGGCCGGGGTTTCGCGTTCTGGATGCAGAACGCACGGCGTGGCCGGGTCAGGGCAGGAGCCGGGAGGTGTGCGCCTGGGCGAATTCCACGACTTGCTCGCCGATTGTGTGCAGGGTGCGCTCGACGGTCGGGTCGGAGGGGATGCCGTGGGCGTCGAAGGTCATCTCGGCGGAGTTCAGGGCGGCACCCAGGGGAGTGGGCCAGCCGCGCAGCGCGTGCACGATCGAGCGCAGGGCGGTCAGCGTGGTCACAGTGGCCTGCCAGCCCAGCGCCATCGCCACGCAGCCGACCGCCCGGCCGTCCAGGTAGGGCCGGGTGTCAGCGCGCAAGTCCTCGACGTAGTCAAGGGCGTTTTTCACCAGCCCGGACACGGTGCCGTGATAACCCGGTGAGACCAGCACCACCCCGTCGGCCTGGCGCAACGCCTCCACCAGCCGGTTCGCCGCAGCGCTGCGCTCGAACACCGCTGGGTCGTAGAAGGGCAGCACCAGGTCCGTGCCGGTGATCGCGATGGTCTCCGCGCCGGCGGCCTGGGCACTGCGCAGGACGACGCTCAGCGCCCGCTCGGATTGCGAGTCCTCGCGCATCGAACCACCGATGCCGACGACGGTGAACCCCATATCAGCTGACCTTACGCCGCGAGCTCATCACTTTCAGGCGCCGGTTATGGATGCCCGAGGGCCCGGCACTCCCGGGCGCCGGACCCTCCTCTGTCCCCCTCAATGATTAGGACTGGCCAGCGCGGACACTCTGCTCGACCCGGTCACCCAGGTCCTTATCGACGTTGCGCCAGTAATCGAAGGCCCGCTTGAGGACCGGCTCGCTGACGCCATCCAGCAGGTGGCCGGCGATGTTGCTGACCAGGCGATCCCGGGCGGCGGCGTCGAGCACTTCACGGACCATGGTGCCGGCCTGGCCCCAGTCGTCGTCCTCGGCGCGCAACGTGTAGGCGGCGCGCACCATGTCGCCATCGGCGGCCCACACCGCCGACTCACCGTAGCGCTGGGCCTCGGCCTTCGGGCCGCCGTAGGAGTTCGGCGCGTACACCGGGTCCGAGACGTTCTGGATCCGCATCACCCCGTCCTTGCTGTAGCTGTTCACCGGCGCTTGAGGCGCGTTCACCGGGATCTGCTTGTAGTTCACGCCCATCCGGGCGCGGTGGGCGTCGGCGTAGGAGAACAACCGGGCCAGCAGCATCTTGTCCGGGCTGGGCCCGATACCCGGCACCAGGTTGTTAGGCTCGAACGCCGCCTGCTCGATCTCGGCGTGGTAATCGGTGGGGTTGCGGTCCAGCGTCATCCTGCCGACCTCGATCAGCGGGTAGTCGCCGTGCGGCCACACCTTGGTCAGGTCGAACGGGTTGAACCGGTAGGTCTTGGCGTCCTCGAACGGCATGATCTGCATGTTGAGGGTCCAGCTCGGGTACTCCCCGCGCTCGATCGCGCGGTACAGGTCACGCTGGTGGTAGTCGGCGTCCTCGCCCGCCAGCCGGTCGGCGTCGGCCTGGGTGAGGAAGTCGATCCCCTGGTCGGTCTTGAAGTGATATTTGACCCAGAACCGCTCGCCGGCGGCGTTGACCCACATGTAGGTGTGGCTGGAGTAGCCGTTCATGCGCCGCCAGTTCCTCGGAATGCCCCGGTCACCCATCAGCCAGGTCACCTGGTGCGCTGACTCCGGGGAGAGCGTCCAGAAGTCCCACTGCATGTCATGATCGCGCAGGCCGTTGTCGGCGCGGCGTTTCTGCGAGCGGATGAAATGCTGGAATTTCATCGGGTCCCGGACGAAGAAGACCGGGGTGTTGTTCCCGACCATGTCGTAATTGCCCTCGGTGGTGTAGAACTTCACCGCGAAACCGCGGGGATCGCGCCAGGTGTCGGGGCTGCCGCGCTCGCCGGCCACGGTGGAGAACCGGATCAGCACGTCCGTCGCGGTGCCTGGCTGGAAAACCGCTGCCTTGGTGTAGGCGCTGACGTCGCTGGTGACCTCGAAGCGGCCGAAGGCACCGCCACCTTTGGCGTGCGGCTGGCGCTCGGGAATGCGCTCCCGGTTGAACGCCGCCATCTGCTCGATGAGATAGAAATCCTGCAGCAGGATCGGGCCGTCGGGGCCGATGGTGAGCGAATGCTCGTCGCTGGCGACCGGTGCGCCTGAGTCTGCTGTCGTCGGCTTGGGACTGATGCTTGTCACTGCCCTGCCTCCTGGTGGATCGGTTCCGTGCCGTTTGTCTCAATAGCGTCGCCCTGCGTCCGCAGCGGCGACGCGCCACGTGGTGGTGATTCCCCGCGGCCCGGCATTCGAATCAGGCGGGATGCCGGCGAGCCCGGTCCGGCGCGCCAGACCCACGCCGTCAGCACGTCGCAGACGGTCTGGGTGGCCACCGCTCCCCGCGCGGCGGCCACCGCAGCACGCCTCACCGGCCGGTAGTCTCGGTGCCGAGACAAGAAGTTCGCTACCCGGCGCGAATCCTCCGCGTTGCGATGGGGCAGTGGCGGCGAGAGCCCGGCGATGATCGTAACGGTGCTGAGGAGAACAGCATGGCCGCCTGGGAGGGGCCCTTCTTATTCGTATCCGAGCCCGGAAGCCGCCCATACTTCGTGTACACACCCGCCGGATACCAGGCGGGCACGAGCACCTCGCTGCTGGTGATGCTGCACGGCTGTACCCAGACTCCCCGCGGGTGCGCGGTCGCGACCCAATGGAACGACCTCGCCGATGAGCACAACTTCATCGTGGTGTATCCCGCGCAGAACCTGCGGGTACTGGGCCCAACCGGGAGTCAGCCCGACCCATGCTGGAGCGACGGCAACGGAGATCACTGCTGGAACTGGTACCTCCCCAGGCATCAGGCCCGGGACAGCGGTGAGCCCGCGATCATCGCGGGTATCGCCCGTGCGGTGATGGCCGACACCAGCAAGTGGACCATCGATCCCGCTCGCGTACATGTCGCCGGGATGTCCGCTGGCGGGGCGATGGCCGTCATCCTGGGCGCGACCTACCCAGACCTGTTCAGCGCAGTGGCGGTGCACTCCGGCTTGGAGTACCAGGCGGCCACCGGCCTGCCTGGCGCGATCCACGCATTGACCCGCGGCGGCCCGGATCCCCTCGTCCAGGGCGAGCGGGCCTTCGACGCCATGGGTGATCACGCCCGGCTGATGCCGGTGATCGTGTTTCACGGCGGCGACGACGCGCGCAGCGCTCCCGCTAATGGTGAGCAGATCGTCCGCCAGTGGCTGGAGACGAACCGTCTCGCCACCGGCGGCGCGGTGAGCGCGAAGTTCGCCAAGCCGGCTAGCGACATCCGCTTCGGCGAGCCGGTGCCCGGTGGCCATCCCTACCGCGTGCGCCGCTGGGCCGACCACCACGGCACGATCGTCCAGGAGTACTGGGCTATCGAAGGACTGGCGCACGCTTGGTCAGGCGGCTACTGGCTGGGCTCTTTCGCTGATCCGCGGGGCCCCAGCGCGACCCGGGCGATGTACGCTTTCCTCTCCCGCCACTAGCGCTAGCGGATCCCCGAGACAGCGGCAGATCAACCATCCCAACTGATTCCGCGGCGGTCGGCCTAGCTGCTCTACTTGCTTTCCGGCCCGCTGTGATCACTGGTCATGCTTGTCGCGGTCCGAGGGCAGGCAAGGAATTCTCCGGCGGTGCGGAGCGCGGCGAGCAGGTCGATCTCGCGGCATAACCGTAGGGAGTCTTTCATGGGTGGTCGTATCCAGGTGATCTTTCCTCGGCAGGTGGCGGTGGGTGGCAGCAGCAGATGACCGGTGATCTGGTGCACGCCAGAGGGCCAGGACAGGGCGATGCCGTAGCGTTCTCCGGCGAGCAGCACGTGATGCCCGGGCATGTAGGGGTTGACCGGTACCGCTGGGGTACAGCGCCGGGCGGTGAGCGTCTGGGTGAGATCGAGGGCGAGTTCGGCTGGGATCACGAAGGCTGAGACGTCGCGGTCCAGGTTGAGCCGGACCCGGTCGCCGCGCTGGGCCACCGGCCAGCCCCATGCCTGGTAGGTGCCCCCGTCCAGGGGCCCCGCCGAGTCGGCGCCACTGGCCAGCGGCTCAGCGGGTCTGCTGGCCACCTGGTTGAGCAGGCAGGCGTTGCATGGCATCCCGTGGCCGAGGCTGACGGGCTCAATGTCCGAGACGATGAGCGGCATGCCACACAACGCACTGACTGCGGCCGTGTCCCCAGCAGGCACTGAAATCAGATGCACGACGCGCGCCGTCTCACCCACGACGTCGGCGCGGCAGCGAACTGGCACCACGGGCGTCATCTCGGCCACTCGGTCCCCGTTGAGACTGCGCCCAACTCGCTGGCCACGCTGGCCACGCGGGTCTACGTTAGACGCGCGGGCTGGCGCAGCCAGTATTGCGCCTGTACGAGAATCAAGCACACCGGGCGCCGACGGGTCACTCCTCGGCGGCGGCACGACCGGCACCGGCCATGGCGATCAACTGGATGCGCCGCCAGCAACGCATCCAGCGCGGCCCCAGCGCTGTAGCCAGCCCAATCGAGCTCCGCCACGCTGCGCGGGGACTTGCCGACATCTGCCAGGAGCTCCCGCAATACCGCGCGCAGCAGGCCGTACCTCGCCTGATACGAGTTCCCGCTCACCCCAGACACCGATACCGGCACGCTAAGCCCCTTCGATCGAAGCTGTCGTTGAGTAACAGCCGCCACCGCCACCGCGCGAAGAACTGAACCGCCAGCGCTTGGGCTGACTTGGTAGCACTACCAATAACCTACCAAAAACAAACCGTAGAGACAAGCGGCTGTGGGGTGCCGACTGAACTGCGGGAACACGCGCGCAGGACGCCCGGAAGCTATGACTGGTGGTTTATGGTGTGGTTACTTCGCCTGCTCTACCACCACGGCGAAGGCAGAGGAGTACCCGGCCGCCTTGGAGCGCGATAACCAACGATGCCCCGACCGCCCGCGAAGGCGCAGAACCTCGCGAACAGGATCGGCGCCAAGATCGACGGAGGTCTGTATCCGCCGGGGACGTGGCTGCCATCCGAGCGTGAGCTCGCCGAGGAGCATCAGGTGGATCGCTCGACCGTGCGCCGAGCGCTGGGGATCCTTGCCGAACGCCGTCTAGTGATCCTTGCTGCCGGTACCGGAGCGCAGGTACCCGCACCTGGCTCCGCGATGCGCAGGGCTGCGGATGACGTGACGCGGCAAATGGGAACCTGGCGCGGGTTCCATGTCTCGGCGATGAGGGCGGGCCGCCAGCCATTCACCGAGACAACCGTGAGCGAGATAGAGGCCGATGTGGAGGTGGGGCGCGGGCTAGGGGTACCGACCGGAACGCCAGTATTGCGACGAGCACGCAGGCAAGGCATCGTCGGCGGTCCGCCGGTGCAATTGTCCACCAGCTACCTCCGGCTGGACCTGGTGGAGGCGATACCCCTGCTCCGAGAAGTCGACACTGGTCCGGGCGGTATGTACTCCCGCATGGAAGAGCGTGGCTACAGGATCCACTTCGAGGAGTCGGTGACCTGCCGACTCCCCACCAAGGAGGAACAGGGGAGGTTGGAGATAGACACGAACCAGCCCGTCCTTGTGCTGTGGCGTCGAGCTTACGATCAGAATAACCATATTCTCGATCTAACCCACCGTGTCGTCGTCGGCGATCGACAGGAGTTGGTTTACCGATATGACTCCACAACAGCCTGAGACCGATTCTGGCAATGTCACGATCCGGCGGATCTCATCCCGGATCGTCTATGAGAATCCGTGGCTGCAGCTCCGGGAGGACGTGATCGAACGCCCGGATGGGTCCCGGGGAATTTACTCCTACGTTCACAAGCCGGATTTCGCGCTC
>DASTBN010000647.1:0-2342 GCA_035712045.1 Pseudonocardiaceae bacterium | reverse complement strand
GCCACCGTCGCCGCCAGCTCCTAGCGGTCTCCGGTGTCTGGGTAGCTCCGGCTTGCGCCGGGCTAGTCACCGCCGGTCAGCGCGCCGGATTTTGAGAACATCACAAACCTTGCGGCTGAGGACGTCGAGCTCGGCGTTCTTCCCCAGGTATGTGCTGTTCTTCGGCAGAGCTTCGCCCTCACGCTCGAGGTCGCTGCGTTCCAGGATGGTGTAGAAGATCACCGGGACACCACAGAGCTGGGAATCGCTGGCCAGCAGGCGGGCGCAGCGCAGCCCGGCCCGGTAATAGCCACCGCTGGCGACGTCATCGGGGGGTGCGACGGCGCCCGGAGCTGGGGAGGTCCACCGCAGCATCACGTCCATGACCACGATGTCAGGAACGTGCGCGCGCAGCGCGGGCAGCCGGGTTCGGAACTCCAGTTCGGTACAGATGGTCTCGATCTGGGCACCGGCGATGGCGCCGGTGAGGTAATCCTGCAGCGGTGCTTCCTGAAGGTGGTCGTCCTCGACGATGACGATGTAGGGCGCCATGGCGGGTCTTAGCTCCTCGGTCTGGGTCAGGCTAGCGGTAGCACGAGCTGGACGGTGGTCGTGTCCCCCTCGGGGCGCAGCCGCACCGTCCCCCTCATGGACCGCATGAGATGATCCACAATCCAGAGTCCGATACCCGAGCCTTCGCCAGTGGTGTTGCGGGCCATCTCGCCGCGCCAGTTCCGCTGAAGGCAACGCGCGGTGTCACGCGGATCGAGCGGTATTCCGGTGCTGGTGACCCCAATGACCAAGTGGCTGTCCGTCACCGACGCGCCGATCCGTACGCGGGTGTTCGGGTAGCCGTACTTGCCGGCGTTATCGAGCACGTTACCGATGCACTGCTGCAGGAAGGACATGTCGATATCCACCAGCCGGCGGCCGAGCTGCCGTACGGAGTCGCGATCGACCTCGAACGCGATGCCTTGCGTGGGGTTGCTCAGCACTTGCGCATCGTCCGCTCCGGCGATCAGCAATCGCAGCAGGTCGTCGATGCCGACTAGTTCGGTCTTGGGCGGGGGCCGCTCGCCCTTGCTGAGAGCGGCGAATACGCCAGCGGACATAGCGATCCGCTGGGCTTTGCGGCAGAGCCCCCGGACGGCCTTGAGCTGAGTTTCGGCTCGGCTGTCGAACCGGCCGCTGCGGATGACGAGGTCGGCGCGGTCGGTCGCGGTGCGCAACGGACTGGCCAGCTGGTGCTTCAGGTCCTCCATCGTCTCGGCTTGGTTGCGCAAGGTGCCTCGCAGAGCCTGGTGTGCCTCGTGCAGCTGCCGCTGCAGCTGCTGATAGAGGCCGAGCTGGTCGGCGATGATCTCGCAGACCTGGGCGGAGTTGGCTGGCAGCTCTGTGGCTGGCCCGCTGGTCTCCAGGACGCCGTACACCCGGTGGCCGACGCCGACCGGGGTGCACAGCAGCCACCCGACGTCCGGGCCCGCCTGCTCGCGGGCCAGCTCGTCCGGGTCGGTTGTCCACGACTGACGGGAGGTGCGGAGTACCTGCTCGGCCCGCGCTAGGCAGGGACCAGCCGGAAGCGGCGCGCCTTCCCCGATGCTGCTCACCTGCACGAGCCGGCAAGCCTGTCCGCCGGCCGGTTCCACGCTGCTCACGGCTACCCGGGTGGACTGGGGCACGACGTTTTGCACGATGTGCAGCGCGGCGTCGCAGACGCGTTTGTCACGCCGTGGATCCCAGGCCGCCTTCCCCCGGAGTTCCCTGGCGAGCAGCTTGTTCAACGCACCGATCCCGGCCGCCAGCTGGCGCCAGGAGTCGTTCTCCGCCGAGAGGGCCTGACGGTGCAGCCAGGAACGCCAGTACTGCGCCACAGCTGTTCCGATGGGACGCAACAGCGGCAGGTCGGAGCTGGTGAAGTGCAGCGGCGAACCCGGCGCTCTGGCACACCGGATCAGGCCCCAGACGTGGTTGCCGCTGCGCAACGGCAGCTCCATGAGCGGACCGTCCAGCTGGCCGCTGTCAGCTCCTGGCCCCGCTGCGCCTAATAGCCTGGCCTGGCTCGCCAGCTCACCGGGGCTCGGGCCGGGCGCGTTGCCCCCGGCGACGGGGCCTGAACTGGCGATGAGCCAGGACCGGCCATCGACGGCCGGAGTTCCCTGGAGGGCGATCGTCACCTCGGTGGCCTCCAAGGCCCGCGCGACCAAACGGCACACGTGTCCCAGGTGCTGGCTCAGCTTCTCCGGGTGCAGCGGCTGGTCCGGGGATTCGACGTCCGCGTCGTGCAGGATGGTGTGACAGGCGTGTATCAGAGCGAGGCTCTGGCGTTCCCGCAGGGTGCCGCGCAGCTCGGGCAGGATTTCGAT
>DASTBN010000646.1:0-3473 GCA_035712045.1 Pseudonocardiaceae bacterium | reverse complement strand
CGAAGGCGATCGCGTCTTGCAGCACGTCCTCGTCGGGCTCGATCTGGCCCCGGCTCTGCACCATTTCCACGAAGGCGTCCATCGTAAAACGGGACTCATCCACCGTACGGCCGACCACCAGGTCGGTGAGCACCGAGGTCGCCGCCTGGCTGATCGAGCAGCCGATGGCGTCGTAGGAGACGTCGGCGACGCGGCCCCCATCGAGGGCCACCCGCAGGGTCACCTCGTCGCCGCAGGTGGGGTTGACCTGGTAGGACTCGGTGTCGAAGGGTTCCCGCAGGCCGCTGCGGTGCGGGTTGCGGTAGTGATCCAGGATGATCTCCTGGTACATCTGCTCCAGTTTCACGCGTCCCCCGTCCGGAAGAAACGATGCACCTCGTGCACCCCGGCTAGGAGCGCGTCAACCTCGGCGGGAGTGTTGTACAGCGCGAAGCTGGCGCGCACGGTCGCGGCGATCCCGTAGTGGCGGTGCAGCGGCCAGGCGCAGTGGTGCCCGACCCGTACCGCGATGCCCTGGTCGTCGAGTACCTGTCCCGCGTCATGCGCGTGCACGTCGTCAAGCACGAACGACACCGCACCACCCCGGTGCTCGGTGTCAGTGGGGCCGATGATCCGCACGTGCTTCATCTCCGACAGACCAGCCAGCGCCCGCTCGGTCAGGACGTGCTCGTGCGCGGCGATGCGGTCCATGCCGACCGCCGACAGGTAGTCCACGGCCGCGCCTAAGCCGACCGCCTGGGACGTCATGGGCACGCCAGCCTCGAAGCGCTGCGGGGGCGGGGCGTACGTGGAGCCCTCCATCTTCACCAGCTCGATCATCGACCCGCCGGTGAGGAACGGCGGCATCGCCTCGAGCAGCTCGCGGCGGCCGTAGAGCACGCCGACCCCGGAAGGGCCCAGCATCTTGTGCCCGGAGAACACCGCGAAATCGACGTCCAGCGCGGCGAAGTCGACAGGGGCGTGAGGCACCGACTGGCAGGCGTCCAGCACGGTCAGCGCCCCGGCCTCGCGGGCCCGCCGGACCAGCTCAGCGACCGGCGGGATGGTGCCCATCACGTTGGACTGGGGGGTGAAGGCCACCACCTTGGTGCGCCCGGAGAGCTCCAGGGAGTCCAGGTCCAGCCTGCCGGAACCGGTCACCTGGTACCAGCGCAAGGTGGCGCCGGTGCGTCGGCACAGCTCCTGCCAGGGCACCAGGTTGGCGTGGTGTTCCATCAAGGTCACCACGATCTCATCGCCCGGCGTCACCGCGAAGCGCTCCGCCGAGCCCTGGCCGACCGAGGAGTTGCTCAGCGCGTAGGCGACCAGGTTGATCCCCTCGGTAGCGTTCTTGGTGAACACGATCTCCCCGGGCGTGGCGCCGACGAACGCGGCAATCCGGGCCCGGGCCGACTCGTAGGCGTCGGTGGCTTCCTCGGCGAGCTGATGCGCCCCCCGGTGCACGGCGGCGTTGTGCTGCTCGAGGAACGCCCGCTCGGCGTCGAGCACCTGGCGGGGCCGTTGCGAGGTCGCGCCGGAGTCCAGGTACACCAGCGGCCGGCCTTCCCGCACCGTGCGGGACAGGATCGGGAAGTCGGCCCGGATCTTCTCGAGCTCGCTAGTGGTCAGCGGCGCGGCGGTCATGGTGACACCGCGATCACTTCTGGGGTCACTTCCGTACGGCGGGTGAACCGCTCGTAGCCACCGGATTCCAGTTCCTCGGCCAGCTCGTGCCCGCCGGACTCCACGATTCGCCCGCCCGCGAAGACGTGCACGAAATCCGGGGTGATGTGGCGCAGGATCCGGGTGTAGTGGGTGATCAGCAGCACGCCCACGTCGCCGCTGGCCCGGTAGCGGTTCACACCGTCGGAGACCACCCGCAACGCGTCCACGTCCAGGCCCGAGTCGGTCTCGTCCAGCACCGCGATCCTGGGTTTGAGCAGGGAGAGCTGCAGGATCTCGTGGCGTTTCTTCTCGCCACCGGAGAAGCCCTCGTTCACGCTGCGCTCGGCGAAGGCGGGATCGATGTCCAGCTCGGACATCGCCGCCTTGACTTCCTTGACCCAGGTGCGCAGCTTGGGCGCCTCACCCCGGATCGCGGTGGCGGCGGTGCGCAGGAAGTTCGACATCGACACACCAGGCACCTCGACCGGGTACTGCATGGCCAGGAACAAGCCCGCCCGGGCGCGCTCGTCGACCGCCATCGCCAGTACATCGGCGCCGTCCAGTAACACCTGTCCCGATGTGACGCGGTATTTCGGGTGCCCGGCGATCGAGTAGGCCAGGGTCGACTTGCCGGACCCGTTGGGGCCCATGATGGCGTGCGTCTCCCCCGCCCGGACGGTCAGATCGACGCCGCGCAGGATCTCTTTCTCCGGGGCCTGCTCGTCGTCGGTGGGGACCGCGACATGCAGGTCCTTGATCTCCAGGGTGGTCATCGGTTAGGTCTCAGCTCCTGCTAGCGGTTGGTCGGGGTCGTGGGGTCGACGTAGACGTCGTCGCCGTCGATGGTCACGGCGTAGGTGTCGACGGGTTCGGAGGCCGGTGGTGAGGAGGGCGCCCCGGTGCGCAGGTCGAAGCACGATCCGTGCAGCCAGCACTCCAGGCCTTTGCGGGTGACCTCGCCTTCGGACAGCGCGATCTCGGCGTGCGAGCAGACATCGGCCAGCGCGTACACGCACTCGCCCTGGCGGACCAGCACCACCGGCACGCCCTCGACCTCGAAACCGGCCGGTGCGTCGTCTTTGAGATCGGCCAGGCCGCAGACCCGGGTCGCGGTCATACCCCCACCGCTTCCAGCTCGGCTTCGATCGCGGCGGTGAGACGCTCGCGCAGCGCCGGGATAGTGATCTTCTGCAGGATCTCGCCGAAGAAGCCCCGGACGACCAGCCGGCGGGCCTGCTCGACCGGGATGCCCCGGGAGGTCAGGTAGAACAGCTGCTCGTCGTCGAAGCGGCCGGTGGCGCTGGCGTGCCCGGCGCCGACGATCTCGCCGGTCTCGATCTCCAGATTGGGCACCGAGTCGGCCCGGGCACCGTCGGTGAGCACCAGGTTCCGGTTGACCTCGTAGGTCTCGGTGCCCTCGGCGGCGGCCTGGATGAGCACGTCGCCAATCCACACGGTGTGCGCGTCGGGTTTTCCGGGGCTGCCCTGCAGGGCGCCCTTGTAGGCGACGCTGGAGCGGCAGTGCGGGACCGCGTGGTCCACCAGCAGCCGGTGCTCCAGATGCTGCCCGGCGTCGGCGAAGTACAGGCCGAGCAGCTCGGCGTCGCCGCCGGGCTGGGTGAAGGTCACCGTCGGGGATTGCCGGACCAGATCCCCGCCGAGACTCACCGTGATAGCCCGCAGCACCGCGTCGCGCCCCATCCGGGTGTGCTGCGCGGCGACGTGCACCGCGTCATCAGCCCAGTCCTGCACGCTGACCAGGGTCAGCCGGGCGCCATCGGCCAGGACCAGCTCGACGTTCTCCGCGTAGGTGCCGCTGCCCCGGTAAT
>DASTBN010000645.1:0-11273 GCA_035712045.1 Pseudonocardiaceae bacterium | reverse complement strand
CTGTTGTTGGATGCGCCCGCTGAGTACCTTGTGGCGACCGCTGCCAGGGGGATCGAGGCGGAGGTGCGTCAGGGAGTCCGTATCCCGGTGGGGAAGGGTTTCGCTGGCCGGATCGCGCTGGAGAAGAAACCAGTGATCCTGGATCGGGTCGATCACACGACGGTGCTTAACCCGATTCTTCAGGAGCGGGGGATCCGTTCCCTGCTCGGAGTGCCATTGCTGACCAGGGGCGGCGTCCTCGGTGTTTTGCATGTCGGTTCCGTGGGCGCGCGCCGGTTCGGCGACGAGGACATCAGGCTGCTGGAGATCGTGGCGGACCGGGTTGCCCTGGCGGTCGAATCTCGGCGTGCGGAAGTGGAACGCACCGCGGCGAGGGTGCTCCAGCGCAGCTTGTTGCCTACGCGGCTGCCGACAGTGCCTGGCCTGGAGATAGCGGCCCGGTATGTCACCGCAGAGGTGGGTGGGGTAGGCGGTGACTGGTATGACGTGTTCGACACTCCTTCTGGCGGATTATGCATCGTAATCGGCGATGTGGTTGGGCGTGGACTTGAAGCTGCGGCGGTGATGGGACGGCTGCGCAGCGCGCTGCGCGCTCACGCGCTGTATGAAGACGATCCCGCTGAAGTGGTGGATAGGCTCAGCCATCAAGTGCGGCGATTCGACGGGCCCAGAATGGCGGCCACGGTGCAGATAGCGATGGTGGAGGCCTCGCTTGCCCGGCTGCATCTGGCCTCGGCGGGCCACCTCGCTCCAGTGCTGGCCAGTCCGGATCAGCCCGCGAACTTGGTGGAGGTGGCAAATGGTCCTCCACTGGGGGTAGCCGGAGGGGGGCGGTGCCGGGTGACGACTGTGGACGTGCCACCGGGTGCTGTGCTGTGTTTTTACACCGACGGTTTAGTCGAGCGTCGGCGCAGCTCGCTGGATGTGGGTTTAAAACGCCTGTGTGCGGCAGTGGTGGCTGGCCCGGTGGAATCAGTCTGCTCGCAGGTGATGCGGCAGCTGATTGGGGATGACCCGCCCGGGGATGATGTCGCCCTGCTGGTGATGCGTCGCCACAGCGGCACCGGCAGCGTTCCGCTGGAGCTGGTGATGCCAGCCCGGCCAGGGTCGCTCAAGCCGATTCGTGACGCCATGCGGGACTGGTTGGGCGCGTGCGGAGCGGAGCCGCAGGTGGTGCTGGATCTGCTCATCGCGGTGGGTGAGGCCTGCGCCAATGTGGTCGAGCACGCGTATGGACCTGATGGTGGCCTGATAGAGGTGTCGTTAGAGCTTCAATTGCCGGATGTGGTGGCGACAGTCAGGGATACGGGCCGGTGGCGGCCGCCTCGCGGGAGCAATCGCGGACGGGGAACGGCGTTTATGCGTAAGTGTGCCAGTGATGTTCGTATTGACCATGGGCCGGGCGGGACCACGGTAGTCATCCGCCGCGCCCTGGCCGAGGCGGGCGTCCCGTGACGGTCGCGACGGTGGAGGTCAGCGCTGACGGTGGATCGATTCGCATCAGCGTTGGTGGTGAAATCGATCTGGAGAATGCGGCGACCGTCGAACGGGAAATCTCCGCGGCGGTGCCTGACCGGCCCGCCACGGTGTCGGTCGATCTCACCAATCTCACCTACATGGATAGTGTCGGGATCAGGATCATCTTCGACCTGGCGTCCCGACTGCAAAAATCCGGAATTGTGCTGGAACTTATCGCGTCTCTTGGCTCGCCCGCCCGCCAGCTCCTTGACATATCGGGTATTAACGGGCTCGCTACGCTCCACCCGCCACGTAATTAGCCATCAGCACACCTGGCTGAAGTCGGCGCATCACACTATGCCTGTCGGCTACCACACTCGGTGGAGTGCATGTGTGACCAGCCGATCTTGACGTGGAGGTCACAGCGCGCCCCGTCGAGCTGAGGTGAGGTTGGTCTTCGTGGCGAGCCCAAGCTTCCGGAATTAAAGTTTGCGGTGCCGTAAGGACGGGAAGACCTGCCAGTGCGGCAAGAACGGCACACCCGTGAGGACAGGGCTGACACCGTCGTTGATCCACACACCCAGAGCGAGGCGGGACGCTATGAGCCGGATGGGCTGGTGGCCCGGATCACTCTCACCGGAGTCCGCGCAGCGGCAGATCCCGCTGGTGGTAGGTCCGGTGGCCCTGGATGTCCTGGGGTGTCGGGCCCTCGTCGAGGGCCGAGTCATTCACCTACCGGCTCGGGAAGCAGCGATCCTGGAGGTATTGATGCGCAACCCGGGCCGGGTGATGCTGGTGAGCGAGTTGTGCGCGGCGATCGGGGAGCGGGCCGATCGTGGTGAGCATGTCGCGCGGTGGGCCCGCCGCCTTGCCCGCCGCCTGGTCCTGAGCCCGCTGCTGGCGCCGTTAATCGAATCAGTGGGAATCGAATCAGTGGGAGATGAAGGATATCGCTACACATCGACGGAGTTCCCCGCGGAAGAACGCCTCGACGTCTAGGTAATCATCCCAAGGTGCCTGACTTACGCCAAGTTTCCGGACAGGTAGAATTGGCGCTCGCCGCGGATCGTCCAGTGCCGGGCCGCCCAGGTGGCGATGGTGCCCGAGTCGCAGGTGAGGATGGCGTCATCGGCGGCCAGCTCGTCGATCAGCCCGATGACGTATTGCGGCGCGATCGGTGATCGTTGCGGGTTCTCCAGGGTCTTCATTTCTTCGCGCCAGTCGGTCATCTTCGCCTGGTAGGACTTCAGGTGCGTGTCGTCGTGCTCGGCCAGTAGCGGCAGCAGACCCATCAGCGACTCGGCGGCGTCACCGACGACCGGCGCGTGCACCGGCAGCCGCACGCCCAGGCGGGTCGGCTCGGTATCGATCTGCACCACCCGCACGGTGCCCGGCTTAGGCAGGTGCTTGGTGTAGGGGAAGTTGGTGCCCACCATCAGCAGCACGTCACAGTCGTCGATCAGCTCCTCGGCCGGCCGGGTGCCCAGCAGGCCGATCCCGCCGACCGAGAGCGCCGCGTCGTCCGGGATCACCGCTTTGCCCGGCAACGTCTTGATCACCGGTGCGGCCAGCCGGTGAGCCACCGCAGACACCTCATACCGGGCGCCCAGCGCTCCCACCCCAGCCAGGATCGCCGGTCGCTCGGCGGCGTTGAGCACCACCGCCGCGGCGGCCAGCTGATCCGGGTCGGGCACGCCGAAACGCCTCGGCAGCACCGTCGAGCCGTGCTGGGGCAGCGCCGGCGCCGGGTGTGCGTAGGGGTCTTCGTCGGCGGGGGCGATCTGGATGTCGTTAGGCATGCACAAATGCGCCACGCCGCAGCGGGTCATCGCGGTCCGGACCGCGTTGTCCACCAGGCCGGGGACCTGCTGGGGGTTGGCCACCATCTGGTTGTACTCGGCGAGATCGGCGTAAAGCGCCGGGAGGTTCACCTCCTGCTGGTAGCCGCTGCCGAGCACGCTGGTCTCCTGCATGCCGGTGATCGCCAGCACCGGCGCGTGGTCCAGCTTGGCGTCATACAGGCCATTCAGCAGATGAATCCCGCCCGGCCCTGAGGTCGCCAGGCACACCCCGAGCCGGCCAGTGGCCTTGGCGTAGCCGGTGGCCATGAACGCGGCGGCCTCTTCGTGCCGCACCAGGAAGAACCGCACCCGATGCTGGCAGCGCCGCAACCCCTCCATGACCCCGTTGATGCCGTCCCCCGGCAGCCCGAAGACCGTGTCGACTCCCCAGTCCGCCAGCCGTTCGATCAGTGCCTGCGCCGCGATTCGCTTCATGCCCGCTGGCTACCCAGAGCGGCCCGGCGGCAATCTCGACCGGGGTCGGGAATCTCCCGGTCAGGTGTCACCGGTCCCCTCTCGCTTGCCGAGCAGTCGGAGTACGGCGCGTTCCAGAGGGGCCCGGGAATCCTCATCGTCGAGGGTTAACCTGCCAATTCGGCGCACTGCGGCCAGGATCGTCCGGCCCTGGGTGTAGTACTCCAGCACGCGGGGGTCGACGTAGGAGGCGCGGGCCACCGCGCGGGTGTTGCCCAGGTGCTCGGCCACCTCGTCCAGGGCGGTGTTGATCGCTTGGGCCTGGGCGCGACGGGAGGTGGGTATGCCATCCGCCGCGCTGCTGGCGAGCGCGATGGCGGCGAGCACTGTCGCGTTCCAGGTGCGCAGGTCCTTGGCGCTGAACTCGGCGCCGGCCAGCTCCTTAAGCCAGGCATTGACGTCCTCCGCGCACACGTCATGCCAGCCCTGTTCCGTGCGGTAGGCCAGCAGGTCCGCGCCGCCACCGTCGCGCCGCAGCAGCGAGCGCACCACTCGGTACAGGGCCGGGTCCCGCAACGTGATCGCCTGGTCGATACCGCTCTTGGCGGGGTAGCGCAACTCAACAGCACCACGCCGGAGCCGTACATGATCGCGGCGCAGGGTGGCCAGGCCGAAGCTGCCCTCGTCCTCGCCCGGTCCCGGCGCGTACTCGTCGCCGCCGATCCGGAACGCACCGGTGTCCAGCATCCGCAGCGCTGCGGCGAGCACCCGGTCGCGGCGCAATCCCCGCCCGTCGAGCTGCTCGCGGATCCGCGCTCGCACCGTCGGTAGCCGCCGGGCCAGCCGCAGCACCCTCTCGTGCTTGGCCGCGTCTTGGCGCCGCCGCCACTCGTCGTGGTAGAGGTACTGGCGTCGGCCTGCGTCGTCGGTGCCGACCGCCTGGATATGCCCCTCGGGCAGCGGGCAGATCCATACCTCACGCCAGGCTGGAGGCACGGCGAGCGCCCGGATGCGCTTCAGGGTGGGTCGATCGGTGATGCGCGCACCGTTCTCGCCGTAATAGCTGAAACCCCGTCCGCGACGCCGACGGGAGTATCCCGGATCCTCGGGTGTGACCCGTTGCAGCGGCACCAGACCTCCTGCCCGCGTTTCCTCCCGCCGGGGTACCCAATTTCCGCATGAAGCCGACCGGCTTGGGGAAGTTCTTTATCGTGAACCACGGTGAGTTAGGCGCCCAGGCTGAGTCGCCAGCGCAGATCCCGGTGCGTGGATGGCGGCAGGTGCTCCAGCGGGCGATAGGCAAGAGCCAGGAGCACAACACCGCGCTGCTGGCTGCGGGGGTGGCTTTCTTCGCGTTCCTGGCGTTATATCCGGCGCTCATCGCATTGGTCACGCTGGTGGCGCTGGTCGCCGACCCTAGCCAGATCATCCAGCAGGCGCAAAGCTTCACGGTGGGACTGCCGCCTACCGCTCGAGCGCTGATCTCTGACCCGCTGACCGCCCTGGCCAGGAGCGACAGCGGGACGCGGACTCTCGGGCTGGTGGCTTCGCTGCTGGTGGCCCTATGGAGCGCCTCCACTGGAACCTCAAGCCTGATGACGGCGGTGAACCTGGCCTACGACGAGCGGGAGACCCGCGGCTTTCTGAGGTTCCGGGCCATCGCGCTGCTGCTGACCCTGGGCGCGATCGTGTTCCTGATCCTGACCCTGGCGCTGATCGCCGTGATGCCGGTGGTGCTGAACGCGGTGTCCCTGGGTGCCGCTGGGCTGCTGATGGCTCAGGTGCTGCGGTGGGCCCTGCTTATCGCGCTGATCATCACCGGGCTGGCGATGATCTACCGGGTAGCCCCGGACCGCAACCCGCCGAAGTTCCGCTGGGTCAGCGTGGGCAGCGTCGCTGCCGCGCTGCTGTGGTTACTCGGCAGCTTGGGCTTCAGCCTCTACGTGAACTTCTTCGGTAACTACAACAAGGTCTACGGCGCGCTGGCCGGAGTGATCGTCCTGCTGTTGTGGCTGTATCTGACGTGCTACATCATCGTGCTCGGCGCGGAGATCAACGCCGAGGCTGAGCGCCAGACCGAGTACGATTCCACGGTGGGAGAGCCGAAGCCAATGGGAGAACGTGGAGCAGCCGTCGCCGATACCGTACCGTAGTAAAGCTCTCGCTCACGGGTGTGTCGCGGATTTAACGCGTGCGGCGGAGCGCGCCAGGTTTGTGCACGGTGTCGTGGCCGCTTTTCTCGCTGCGTACCCGGTATTGGGGTTGCCCCCGTGAGGCCGGACGGTGCGCCCGGCCTCCTTTTTACGGAACCGCTCGCCGGTCATGGCTGCTCCTTGCATGGGTCCTGATCCCAGTTCATCAGCGAATAGCGCCACCGCGAGTCGGTGATGTCCCCATCGGGGCGTTGAGCGAGGTGGCGGTGGACGTAACCGATGACCTTGCGCATGTGGTTGTACTGCTTGTCGGTGAGATCCCGACGGTTGGTGCGCAATACGGTGACGATGTGCCGGCCCGATGTGTGGCCGGTGGACTCGGCACGCTTGCCCGTGGTATCGCCGACCGACTTGGACTCGCCGCTGGCCAGCCAGTCCCGCAGTTCGCCCGCCGTCATGTTGACCGCGTCGGAGAACTCCTCACGGGTGCGTTTCTTCTCGTGATCGTTCATGCGACCTCCCGGCTTGCACACCTTCTCGGCCAGCGAATTCCACTCGGCCGTGGGGTAAAACCTATGCGTGAAGGGGTGTCTCCGAGCTGGGCACGAGGGTCGCCTGTTGAGTGTCGAGACGGTAGCCGCTCACCATCGTGTGTGGCGCCAATCGGTGGGACCATGTGGGAGGGGGCGTGCTTCACCCGGGCGAGGTTGCGGCACGGCACACACTCGATCAGATAGTCGTTATCGGCGCTAGGACAACGTGGTGTAACACCGCTGGCGCTATCACGGACCAAATGAAAGATGGGCGTTGGGAGCTTGGGCCTCGTCTGCTAGGGCGAGAATTTCTACCACTTCCAGGCACGCGTCGGCGAGCAATTCATAGCCTTGGCAGTCTGCGGCAAAGAGGCTCAGCTCGCGCCAGGCTATGACCACCCGAGTCTCGCTGGCTGAGTCGCTTGCGGCTGAGCGATCGGGCGGGGTTCGTGGGCGCCCTGGAGTTCGGGAACTCCGCTGGTTTCCGCTGAGGGCGCTATCTGACCGCATGATTGCCTACTGCCGCACCGCCCTTGATCACGTGATAGCTGGTCGGCCGTTCTCAGTCTATGGATGGTAAAGAATAAGGTAGTGGCTCGCCCCAGTGGGGCATCGCGTTCGCCTCAGGGAACGACCTGGACGATGTCGCCGACGCGTAAGGTGTTGTAGAAGGTTCGCGCGGCACTGTGGGCCAGGTGGACGCAACCGTGAGAGAGCACTGTCGTGCTGTCCTCATGAAATGCCTCACCGCCGTCGAAGAATACCGAGTAAGGCATTGGGGCGTTGTTGAAGAGGCTGCTGCGGTGATGGAGATCCTTCCAGAACACCCGGAACATGCCGACATGGGTCGGTGCACCGGACTTGCCGGTGGCTACCGGCACCGGTCCGTAGCTGATCGTGCCATCGCGCAGAAGCCAGGCGCGTCGGGCCGACAGGTCTACGCAAGCCCGGGCTGAGGCCGCGCATGGCGCGCCGCTCGGTGCGGCGGCAGCGTTCGCGGCTCCAGCGATCGGCAGCACAACGGCTGCGAGCAACCCGACGGTCACGGCCCCGGCTGCGCGGACGACAGGCATGATCGGTACTCGTATCATTCTTTCTTTCCTCCTTCTCCCGCATCGGCTGGCGACCCGGCGAGACACCGTTGCTACCGCAAAGGGTTACCCGCACTCAGCTCTGCGTAAACACTTTTTTTACGGACAGTGACGAGCTCTCACCATGCGGCCTGTCGTCGCCGCGCGCTGTCAGATCTGCGGGGTAGGTCGCGTCAGGATGCGGGGCTGGGCTTGCCCGCGACGAGACGGATGGTGCAGCCCCGCTCGCCGCGGTCGATGGTGACCAGCTCGCATAGCTGGTAGGTCACCCACAGGCCCAGGCCGCCCACTGGCGCGCTCGCAGCGGGCAGCAATCCCGCGAAGGGGTCGGTGGGCCCGCCGCCCTCGTCGGTGACTGTGACGACGATGCGGTCCGGGCCGGGCCAGATGCGGAGCTGAACTGGTGGGTGACCGTGGCAGATGGCGTTGGTGACCGTCTCGCTCACCGCGATCACCAGGTCCTCGACGTCGGCAGTGGGCAGGCGGGTACCGCGGCTGGCATCCAGGACGGCGCGCCGCGCCACAGTGGGTGTCGGATTGACTAGCTCACTGATCGGCGGGGAGCTCTCCAGCGGATCAGCGATGGAGGAGCGTGGTTCGGTGAGGAACGCCACCGGGTCGGTGAAGCGGTCATTGACCACCCGGCGGCCATCGCCATCGACCAGAAACTGATGAGTTCGGGCGACGTCATCGAGTACCTGTGGGGTGGTGAGGCGAGTGTCGTAAGCGCACATCGCCCACAATGGGAACTCCTGGTACGCGTAGTTGATCGCGGCCTCGTAGCGCGCCCACCACTGCCAGGCCATCCCGCATTCCGAGGCCGGCACCTCGCCGACGATCCGGATGCGCTGCGCGCCAGCGGCGACGTGCCCGGCCAGCATTCTCCGGTAAGTCTCGATGGTGCTGGCCGGGCGGGTGTATACGGCGGACGGGGGCACAAACGACAGCTGCTCCGTGGCCGGCATCACCGATCGGATCAGCTCGGCGTTCCGTTCGCGGAGGGCCACCCTGGTCGGCTGCCCGGCTTCCAGGCCCTCGAGTAAAAACGGCACGACAACCGCCAGCAACTGCTTGTCCGAGCCGTAGCACACGGCATCGTGGGCGAAACCGTGATGCGCCGCAGCAGCGTGAGTTCTCACTGGGTCACCATCACATGCACGTCCCCTAAGCCCAGCATCTTGACCACTGGGGCTACCGGACCGGGAACCCCGCTCCGCACGACGAGTGTGTGACCGCCACCACGGGCGAGCTCGGCCAGCACCAGTAATCGCCGGTGATCGATGAACGTCAAGCCTCGCATGTCGACGACCAATTCTGGCCCGGCTGAAAGCCCCAGCTCACGGCCGCAGTCATGCCCATCCGTCACGCGCTGGATCGACTGTGACGGCTCTGTTCGTCCGGCACACCGAGCGTTGATCAGGCTTGCGCCTCCGGCACGGTTCCGGACCACCGAGACGGTCGCGACCATCAGATGCGGGGAATGGGATTGGGATCTGGGGGTGTTGGGGGAGGGCGCACCGGCTCGGGAGGTAATGGGTCCGGAGGCAGAGGGTAGGGAGGTAGCGGGTCGGGAGCAGGACCTGGCGTTGGTCCGGGATATGGCGTTGGTTCTGGATCCGGGGGAACCGTGTTCCCGGGAACCGGGTCCGCGTGCGAGGCGATGATCATGGAAATCTTCCGCTCGATCGGGTGTTGCCGCTGGTGTTGATTACCCACGCCCGAACCCACTGAACCGTCCTCAACGGAGGATCTCGGTGATCACCGTGCCGTGGGATTAGGCGCGGGATTGGGTATCCGGCAGAATGCGCCGATCGCCACCACTGACATGACCCCAGACCTGGAGCGCTGGTGTCGCCAGCCGCACACGGAAATCGCGTTCTACCGCCGTCGTCACCGCGAGCTGGCCAGTCAGCTCGTGAGCCTGGCCGGTCAGATCGCGGATACCGAGGACCCGATAGCGGTGCACGCTGAGCGGTCCGCGCAGCGCCATCCGGCGCGGGCCAGCATCACCGGCGCCGGCCTCAGGGCGCACGAGAGCGCAGCGCCTACGAACGCGCCCAGCAACTCAGGCGGGCGGCGCTGGCCGCGAGAACATTCGGGCTCTAAGCGGGCTCGAGCGGCAGGCTGGCCCAGATGGTCTTGCCGTCGGAATGCGGCTCGACACCCCAGGTCTGCGCCAGCGCCGCCACCAGATGCAGGCCCCGGCCACGGAAGGAGTCGATGTCGATCGGCCGGGTTCGCGGGATGGGCCCCGGGCGGAAGTCCCGGACCGAGACGCGCAACGCCGAGGCGGTGACGGTGAGGGTGAGCTCGCTGGAGCTGTGCGCGTGCTCAACCGCATTGCTGACCAGCTCGGAGGACACCAGCTCGGCGACTTCCCGCACGGCGGGGGATACCAGCCAGAGCTCGCATGCTTCGCGGACGAACAGCCGAGCAGCGGATGGAGCGGTGTCATGCGGGGACAGATCCCGCTGGCGTCGCAGCTCCGACGGGCGCTGTTCCAGCATGGCCATGGCCGAAGCGAGGTCAGCGGCCAGCGGCACCGTCGCGGTGATCCGGCTCGAAACGAGCATCGAGCGCAGGTCGGTGCTCGCGCCAAACAGGACCAGCCTGGCCGATGGCCAGCCGCCGGCTGCTGTCAGCGCTGCCGGGAAGACGCTGAGGAAAGCTGCCTGGGGTGTGCGCAGCCGGGATACGTCAATCATCACGCAACCGGTGCCGAGCAGACACTTGACGGTGGCTTCGTGGATCGTCGGCGAGGTCTGCGGGGACAACCGGCCCGAAAGCCAGAGCACGGCGCGCCCGAGCGTCTCGCGAACCTCGACCACAAGGCGATCTGACATGATCCCACCAGTGTGAGTTCGAGACATGCTCCATCCCAGTGAAGCACGATGTGAGCTGGAGCGCATACAGAGTTCTCGGGCTTCGAGGCTGACGCGTACCCGGCGGGCTGGTGCGGCGGACGAGAGGAAGGCCATGCTGGTCGCAGCGACCATTTGGCCGCGGCTATCGAGTGGGCGGCTGGACGGTGTCGAGGGCAACGCCAGCGGCGCCATCCCGCTAATGGAGCAGGATGCGGGCAGCCCGCTTGACGGGGGTAGCGTGAGTGGGCCGGGTCGCGGCGGCTACCGCGCACCGGGAGCCGTCAACCGCGTCTGCCTATGGAGAGAAGACTTCATGTCCGCCGAAGGCGCACCCAAGCCAGGGGACACCCCGAAGGGCACTGTGGGCTTACCGCCATTTCAGGTCACCGTAACGCAGCTAGCCCAGGCAGTCCCGGTGGTCCACGTAGCGGGGGAACTGGATATGCTCACCGGGCCGCTACTTGAGGAGCATCTCCATAACCAGCTCGCGGCCTTGCCCGCACGTCTAATCGTCGATTTGAGCGGAGTATCATTCCTCGGATCGAGCGGGCTAGCGGTGCTGGTCAGCATCAGGGACACCGCTGAGCGGCAGGGCACCAGGCTGCAACTCAGTGGCACCAGTCGGCGCACCGTGGCCAATCCACTGAAAGTAACCGGATTGGACCACGTTTTCGAAATCTTGCCTGTTATTCAGTGAGAGGTTCCCGATCGGCGAGGCGGCGCGGACGATGTGCCGCGCCGCCTCGGGTGACGCAATGCCAGTGGCGCCATCCCGCTATTTCTTGCCGGAAAAGTCGTTAATGGCGTCCTTGACTTTCTCTCCTGCCTGCTTGACATGGCCCGTGGCCTGGTCACCTCTGCCTTCGGCCTCCAGCGCGGGGTCGTCGACGGCCCGGCCCGCGGTCTCTTTGAGTTTCCC
>DASTBN010000644.1:0-2670 GCA_035712045.1 Pseudonocardiaceae bacterium | reverse complement strand
CCGATCCCGCCGAGCGCGGCCGCCCGCCGTGACAGCCGAGGAAGGACCACGATTCTCCGGCGGGCTCCCTGCCAGTCTGTCATGTGCCGGTCTGTCTGGCGGCGGTGCCGTGACGATTCGTGTAAGCGCTGTTCGGGTGATGTGCCCCGTCGGCCGCCGGGTTCGAATTCGGTGGTTGGTCCCCCTCCAGCGCCCAGGGCGGGATGTGGCGCCCGGGACGGCGTCGGGTGAGGAGATAGTCGGCGAAGACACACGTCGCGAAGGACAGGGCAATGCCTAGGCCGAGGCTGCCGAGCATCGCGCGGGTACGCCCGGTGTTGGACGACAGCCCGCCGGTGGGCGCCAGCGCGTCACTGATCGTGGCCCGGTACGCGCCGGGGACACCGATGCTGCGTTGCAGGGCGTCGAGCCGGATGTTCAGCTCGTCGCGAAGGATCTGGTAAGTAGCCAGCGCGCGGGCGACGCTGTCTGTCTTAATCTTGACGGTGATGGAACCTGAGCTGGCGCTCACCACATAGTTGGCATCACCGCCCCGTTTCTCCACGGCCTGGCGGACCTCCGGGGAGTCCCCGAGCAGTCCCATCAGGGTGCTGGTCCCTCCGGCGTCGATCAGCGTGTTGTGCTTGAGCTGATCACTGGCTTCCTGGGTGGAGACGTATGGTGTCACGATCGGCAGCAACCCATCGACCTCCCAGCTCGGCTTAATTTGCGTACGGACAGCCAGGCCGCCGAGCGCGGTCAGCGCGATGAGTGGTATCAGGATGTACCAGCGGCGGAGCGCGATGCGTAGTGCGGCCAATAGATCCATGAGTTTTGATCACCTTGCGGGATATCATCCTTGTGCCGTGCCACGCCTGTATATCGCCACTCGCACGCATTTCGTTAACCGTGGCCCAAAAAGTGGTATTCGGGATCTTCGGTAGACCATATCCGTGACCGCCTGTGGTCACTGGTGGTCACGGATATGTATCGGGGTTTGTGCGTAACAGATACGTCTGAGCTGGCGAATCTACTTGCGGCAGCGTCGTTACCGACCAGGAGGATAAAGGCATGACACGGACTGACGTCGTCTTCACATTCCCGGTTGAGACGATGTTCGATGACGCCGTCAAGCGTGAGTTCTGCCGGTCACCCGACCAGATGCTGCTCACGCTCGCCAGGGATGACCGGGTCGGCACGCTACTGGCGGCCGACGCGTGGCGTTCCCTGCCGATCTCCCTCGCCCGGCGAAGGCCGTACCGGCTCAGCGAGCCGATCACCATCGCCGGGCGCCCGGCGGTGCGAGTGCGACCGCACCGTCTCCGGCGCGCCGACTCCACTGATCTCGGAAGGGTCGAGGTGGCGTACCGCGCGTACGCTCAGCGGCTCGGCACCGCGCTGGCGCGTTCGCGCGGTGAGCCCACTCCGGGGCCCGGGTCGGCCGCGCTGATCACTTATCACCCCTTCGTCGCGGCGTTCTGCGCCGCTGCCTGGATCCGGAACGTGGTGTACGTGGGGCAAGACGACTGGGCGACCGGTGATCCGTTGCGACCGTGGTGGGAGCTATATCGCGAGGCGTACCGGCGAATAGACGAGCGGAGGGCGGCGATCTTCGCCGTCTCCGCCGAACTCGCCAGCCGGATCTCCCCGCGCGGCGTGGTGGCGGCCAATGGAGTCAGCGCGCAGGTGTGGAACCCGCGCCGCCCGGCACCACCGCGAATCGAAGCGCTCGCCCGGCCTCGCGCGATTTATGCCGGGACGATCGACGACCGGCTCGATCGCGGGCTGGTCGAACGGACGGCGCGCGCGGTCGGCTCCTTCGTGCTGATCGGGCATCCCGGGGACGCGAACACGATTCGCTGGCTGCGATCGGTCGAGGGGATCCATGTCTTTGGCACGGTCAGCCAGCAGAAGCTGGCCGCGACCATTCAGGCATGCGATGTCGGAGTCCTCCCGCACCGCGACCACCCGTGCACCCGCGCCATGTCGCCCCTGAAGCTCTACGAGTACCTCGCGGCCGGCCTTCCCGTCGTATCCGTTGACTTACCACCAGTTCACGGTGTTGACGACCGGGTGCTGATCTGCGGGCGGGAGGACTGGCCCATGACGCTTCAGCGGGCCCTGGCCACGGGCCGCGCATCCGAGACCCGGCGCCTGCGGTTCATCGCGGACGCCTCCTGGGAAAAACGCCTCAGGCCCGTGGTGGAGGCGACGGTGAGCTAAGGCGCCCCGGCTCAGTGGCTGGTTGCCTGTCCCGGCCCGAGACCCGCGACACCATGTGCATGAGTTCCAGGTAATGCGACCGATGACCCAGCCGGAGCACCGCCGCGCCAGCGATAACAGCCGCTGGAGTGCCGGCGAGCAGCGTCACCAGATCGTTGCCCCCGGTGCCGGCCGCCACGAGCAGGTATGCGCCGGCGGCCCACGCGGCCATGTGGACGCCCGGCAGTAACGCGGCGATCTGGCCCCGCACGGTGATGCCGAGAAGACGCCGGCGGACGACCCATTCGACGGGCAGGAGAACGGCGGTCGCGACGCTGTAACCGATGGCCACCTGGAGCGCGCCGAATGGCAGACCAGCCACGATGCCGATAGTGGACACCACCGTGGTGAGCCAGGCGAGCCGGAGATTGAGAACCGCCTCTCCGAGCCCGAGGATCAGCGGTGTGCTGGTGGAGTAATAGATCGCTT
>DASTBN010000643.1:0-5941 GCA_035712045.1 Pseudonocardiaceae bacterium | reverse complement strand
TGCCGCCGGCGCAACGAAGGAGACGTTGGAGGCCGCTGATATTCCAGGCATGATCAAGTCGGGCGTGGAAGGCATCAACCTGATGACCTACGACTTCTTCGGCACGCCATGGGCAACGGGGCTGGCCCACCATACGAACCTGTACGGCACGGGTACCTCCGGCTACAGCATCGACGGCGCCGTGAAGTTCCTGCTGGGCCAGGGCGTGCTGTCGAAGAACATCTTCATCGGCTATGCCGCCTACAGCCGCAACGCCCGCGGGGCTTCGATCGAGTCGTGGTCGCCGCTGAAGGGCACCTACGACAGGGGCGCCGGCACCACCACGGGTTCGTTCGAGTCCGGTGCGTCGGAGTACTACGACATCCTTTACAACTACCTCGACCTCGAAAATAAGTCCGGCCTCAACGGCTTCAGTGTCTACACCGACGAGACGGCTCACGCCGACTACCTGTACAACCCTGAAAGCCAGCTATACCTGTCGATCGATACGCCTCGCTCGGTGCGAGAAAAAGGGAAATATGTGCTAGACAACGACCTGGGCGGTCTGTTCACGTGGACCATCGACATGGACAACGGCGTGCTACTGAACGCCGCACGCGAGGGCCTGGGCGCCAAGCCACAGCCACCCGTGACGGTGGACATGTCGCCGTTCTACTTCAAGGGGAAAAACGTCACGGGTGAGCGATCTGACCCTTGAGAGGAGACCACTCTTGGTGAGAGTTGAGGCGCTGTGTGACTGACTGCGGTTGTGGCAGCGGGGAGCGGGATTGCTGGTGGCGCAGGGTGGCGCCACATTCGCTGAAGGTGCTGGCGGCTGTGCGCAGCGCGTGCCCGGAGGCAGTGGGATCGGATTGTTGAATGGCTTGGGCGTAGGCGAGGTGGGCTCGGGCGGCTAGCAGCGTGTATCCGCGCGCGGAACTCATCGGCAGCGTGCTGGGCTGTCTGTGCTGCCGCCGCATCGTGGTGCTGATGACCACGTCGCTGGCCTCGACGGCGTCGGTGGTGAGTTTCTTGGGGACCTCGGCGGAGATGTCGATCCCGATCTCGGCCATCGCCTCGGCGACCGCCGGGTTGACCTGTCGGCGGGCGCGGAGCCCGCCGAGCGGACCCGGACCCGGCCGCGTTGGATATCGCCGACACCACCGAACGCAACACCGCGATCGCCGCGATCGCCCGCATTCTCGACGCCAGCCTCCACCGGCTAAGTCCCGAGCGGCGGCAGCGCTACCTCGAACTGGCCGTGTTCGGCGAGGACGTCCAAATCCCGGGTACGGTCCTGGCCCGCTACTGGACGACCACAGTGGTAACGGATGGTCGACGTTCGCGACCCGGCGATTCTGCCAGCGCCTGGCCGAACTTGGGCTGGTCAGCGACTACCGTTCTGATCCTCTGCGGGTGGTGGTGCATGACGTCATCCGGGCCTAACTGCGAGACCAGACCCGCCACCAGCACAGCGAGCTGAACCACGCGCTCATCGAGGCCCACCGCGACCTCGTCCCCGGACAAGACGGGATGAGCGCGTGGTGGCAGCTCCCTGCCGAGCACACCTACCTCTGGTCCTGGCTGCCCACCCACCTCCACCAGGCCGGACTCGGCCACGAGCTGCGAGCCTGCCTGCACCACCCACGCTGGCTGGTTAGGAAACTCGAACAGACCGGACCAGCCGGGCTGGAAACCGACCTGGCCCTCTCCCCGGATCCGCTCTCCCGAGCGCTGGGCACCGCGATACGGCAAAACGCCCATGTCCTCGCCCCACTCAACCCACTCGGATCACTCGTCGCCACCCTCGCCACCCGCCTTCCCGGCAACAACCTCACTACACCGATCATCCACAAACTCCTCACCGGGCTGAGCACACCACACCTGCGCGCCCTCACCCCTTACCCGACCTCCCCCACCCTGCCCTCACCGACCACAACAGCTGGGTGGGGGCGCTGGTGGTGGCCCCGGACGGCTCCTGGCTAGCCACCGCCAGCGACGACGGGGAGATACGGGTCTGGGACCGAGCCACCGGCGCGACACTCACCTCCCTGCGCGTCGCGGGACGCTTGGACCACCTCGCCACCGTGGCCACAACAATCATCACCGCCGGAGCACACGGCCCCTACTTCCTCACCCTCTGCCCAGGAACCCACCCAACCCTCTGACCCGAACAAACACGGCAGATCGCCAGCCGCGCTGACAACTGCCTCACCCCCGGACCGCCGTTCTGGATCAGATGACACGTCCAGAATCGCTATCAGAATCACGTCTACCCAGCTCATCGCATAGTGTATGAATGAGGCTTGACTCGGGCCACATCCGCACTCCGCGCTCGCATTTGGCTTGCTCGGCCCGTTTCTGGGCGGCCGCCGGATCTGCCGTCAGGACGGCCTTGCGTGTCGCGGCACGTAGCTGTCCCGGTGTTTGCTGCCGGGCCTTGGCCAGCACCTTCTCCTCCACCCGGGTGGTGTGCTCATCCGAGAGGTTCATGGTCTCGGCGTCGATAATGCGGGCTTTTGCCAGCGTGATCCGGCCGTTCTCCAGGGCGGCCAGCGTGGTCGGCAAGCGGGTGCACAGCGAGTAGGCGTCATTCACCCGGCTCGCCGCGGTCCGAGCCGAGACCCTCAGCATCAGGCCGACCTCGGCCACCGCTGAGTCGTGAGCCAGCGATGTGTAGGCGCCGAGAGCCGTGTTGCGTGCCTCCGCGCTGCTCGTGAACGAGGCGATCTCCCGCAGCTGATGGGCCTGTGCCTAGGCGATCACCCGATCCCAGGCTCCGATGCGCTCTAGTGATTCGAACTCGCGGTGCTCTGGCCCATTCTCGGCGGGTTGAGTCAGCAGGTCGGCGAGCATGCCATCCGGCACGTACTCCGACCGCGCACTGGCTCCGCAGGGCCGACGGGCGGGTCCTCGGTCAGATGGTCGATGCCCTCGTCGGGAGGCGCGATCAGTGGAGGCGGCAGTGAATCGAACATATGTTCGACAATACTCCAACTGGGGCTGAGTGGCAACAGAAGCCGATCCCTGTTTACCGTGCGTCGCTGAGCCGGTTGCTCGATCATCGCGCGCTGGTGCCATCCGGCGGCGCGGTAGCGTGCGGCCATGACGGTGCTGGTGGTCGATTTCGGGGCGCAGTACGCGCAGCTGATCGCCCGGCGGGTGCGGGAGGCACAGGTGTATTCCGAGGTCGTGCCGCACACCACCCCGGTGCCCGCGTTGCTGGCCCGGGACCCAGCGGCGATCGTGCTCTCCGGCGGGCCAGCCAGCGTGTACGCCGACGGCGCTCCCCGCGTGGACCCGGCATTATTCCACGCTGGAGTGCCGGTGCTGGGCATCTGCTACGGCTTCCAGGCGATGGCCGACGCCCTGGGCGGCGTGGTCAAGCGGACCGGCACCCGGGAGTACGGCCGAACCGACGTGGAGCTGCTCGACGGTGGTGGCGTGCTGCACCGCGAGCTACCTGCGCGTGGCCCGGTGTGGATGAGCCACGGTGACGCCGTCACCGAAGCCCCGGATGGGTTCGCCGTCACCGCGCGCTCAGCCGGCTCTCCAGTGGCGGCGTTCGAGGACATCGACCGCCGGCTGGCCGGTGTGCAGTACCACCCGGAGGTGGTGCACACTCCGCACGGGCAGGAGGTGCTGCGCCGGTTCCTGCACGAACTCGCCGGTATCCGGCCCACCTGGACCACCGCGAGCGTCATCGACGAGACGGTCACCGCGATCCGGGCGCGGGTGGGCGAGAGCAGGCTGATCTGCGGCCTGTCCGGCGGGGTGGACTCGGCGGTCGCCGCCGCACTGGCGCATCGGGCCGTTGACAACGCCCTGACCTGCGTATTCGTCGACCACGGCCTGCTGCGAGCCGGTGAGCGAGCCCAGGTGGAACGCGACTACGTGGCGGCGACAGGCGTCCGGCTGGTCAGCGTCGACGCCCGGGAACGGTTTCTCACCGCGCTGGCTGGGGTGATCGATCCAGAATGGAAAAGAAAGATCATCGGCCGGGAGTTCATCCGGGTCTTCGAGGCCGCCGCCCGCGACCTGCAAGCCGAGGCGGGTCGGCGCGGCCAGCGGATCCGGTATCTGGTGCAGGGCACGCTGTACCCGGACGTCGTGGAATCCGGCGGAGGCTCCGGAACCGCGAACATTAAGAGCCATCACAACGTCGGGGGACTTCCCGAGGATCTGAGTTTCGAGCTGGTCGAGCCGCTGCGCGCGCTATTCAAGGACGAGGTCCGCCGCATCGGCCTGGAACTGGGCCTGCCCGAGACGATCGTGCACCGCCAGCCATTCCCAGGCCCGGGATTGGCGATCCGGATCCTCGGTGAGGTCACTGCGGAGCGCCTGGAGACGCTGCGCGCCGCAGACGCGATCGCTCGTGAGGAGCTCACCTCGGCGGGGATGGACCGGGACATCTGGCAGTGCCCGGTGGTGCTGCTAGCCGATGTGCGCAGTGTTGGTGTGCAGGGCGATGGGCGGACCTACGGGCACCCGGTGGTGCTGCGCCCGGTGTCCAGCGAGGACGCGATGACCGCGGACTGGTCCCGGGTGCCCTACGACGTGCTGGCCCGCATATCCAGCCGGATCACCAACGAGGTGCCCGAGGTCAACCGGGTGGTGCTCGACGTCACCAGCAAACCGCCCGGCACCATTGAATGGGAATAAGTGACAGCGTCCCTGCTCTGGCTCACGCGGCACCATCGTGATAACCGAGCACGGCAAGCCGGTCGCCCGAGTACCGGGGCCCTGGTGCCGCGTGAGCTGCGCGACACGGCGGTGCCGCAGCGTGTATCAGGCCGCCGGGATAACCCCTCTCTTCCAGTGCATCGCTTTACCTGGAATTTGGATGGCGACATGTCATGGACACTACGATCACTGCTCCCATCGACGCGGCGGCGGAGGCGCTGGCCGCTGCGGCGGCCGCCCCACTGCCCGCGACCGGGCAGGAGACCCTGACCCTGGTCTGGGATCTGGCGCGGATCGCCCGACACCTGGGCGAACTCACCGCTGCGGTCCGGGACCGATGGGCGGCGTGGGGCACCGTCACACCACACCTGGAGCGTGCGGAGGCCCTCGCCGCTGACGCCACCCGGTGCCTGAGCCACGCGGCCGGCACCTATGACTTCAACGCGAGCTCCATCACCGCCAGCCGTCTCGACGCCGAGCGGCGCCCGGCCCTTCAGCACTGACCACATCATTGGAGGCCAGCCATGGCCCTCATCCCGTTCACCGTTGACCTCACCACGCACGAAGGCGCACGCCTCGCCGCAGTTCTCGACGCGCTTGGCCCGGATTGGGATCCCACCGAGATCTACACCGGCGAAATGGAGGCGGCCCGGCGGCTCTACTCCGGCCTCGACGCGGACCAGCGAGCGACCTATGAGGTGCTGATCGCCTCCGGTGTGTTTCCCGATAATCCGGAGGTGACGAGATGACTCTCGATCCTCAGGCCGACCCCGGCCGCCGCGCGTGGCTGCCCTGCCGCTATTGCGACAGCGACGCCGCCTTGTACCTGCTTGGCTCCGACGTGAACATGGTGTGGGTGCAGTGCGGCGCCTGCTTGCACCGCTGGTGGCACGACACGAACTGCGGGCACGGCCCACGACCCGGCGACCTGTTCGACGTGGCCTAATCCGGCCTGATCAGGACCGACCGCGTACAGCCTCGACGGCACGCGGGCAGCTCGTTACCATGAGGTTGCCAGCGGGGAGGAGCGGCCTCGTGACCCTGAACACCGTCGCACTCGAGCTGGTCCCGCCGAACACCGAGCAAGGTACTCAGCGAGCCCTGGACGAGGCACACAAGGTACTCCAGCTCTCCCAGGAGTTCGGCATCGCGGGCCGGATCGGGCACGTGATGATCCCCGGACTGATCGAGGAAGAGGACGACCGGCCGGTCGAGATGAAGCCCAAGCTGGACGTACTCGAATTCTGGTCGACCATTACCCCAGAGCTGCCTGGGGTGA
>DASTBN010000642.1:0-2633 GCA_035712045.1 Pseudonocardiaceae bacterium | reverse complement strand
CGATCACCGGCGCCGGCACCGCGTTCGGCCATGTCGTCCTGGAGGCACTGGGCCTGGGGCAGGTCCCCGGGGCCCGTCTGATGCTGACCGCCCTCGCCATCGCGGCGTCGGTAGCCGGCAACTGGCTGGTGCTACTCTGGGTGATCGCCCGGTTGCCGCGCCAGCCCGTCCCGCTGCGCCGGGCGATGCGCGCCGCCGGTGTCGGGGCACTCGGCTTCGAAATCCTCAAGCAAGCGTTCGCCATCTATCTGAACACCGTCACCGCCAGTCCCACCGGCCAGCTGTTCGGCCCGGTCATCGGCTTGATGGTGTTCGCCTACTTCGTCTCCCGGTTCCTGCTGTTCCTCACCGCCTGGGCCGCCCAGCAGGACACCCCGCCAGCGCCCGCTGACCTCCCCTCGCAGCGTGACACGACGCCCGCCGGGATCCGCCCCGAGGGCGCGAGCCAGGGCAGCTCCACACCATGATGGTGGGGCGCGATCAGCTGGGGTGAGGATCCGGGTTTTCCCTGAGATGCGGGGGCTGAGACGGGTGTTTACTGGGGTCAGCGGGTCAGCACCGCATGGCTGTGACTGGCTGGCCCCCGATAGTGTGCGAGGAGACTCTTATGCAGACCCTGATCAAGGTGCTCGGGATCATCGCGTTGGTCTGGATCGGGTTCGCGGTGCTGGGCTTCGTGCTGCACCTTGCCTTCTGGCTCGTGAAGTGGGCACTGGTGATCGGCTTGGTGCTGCTCGTCGGCTCGGTCGCCTACGTCGCCATCAAGGGCAGAGCGGACCGCAAGGCGCTGTACTGACTCAGCTGACCCGGCGGCCCTGCTCACAGAGCGCGGTGACGCCGTGCCCGAGGGCGTCCAGCGCGGCCTCCAGGCGGTAAGCCAGCGGCGGGAGCACCTTCGGGCGCGCTTGCGCGATGGTGTGGAAACTGGCCGAGAGGATCTCCCCATCGGGGAACTCCAGGGCCGCCAGGTCAGCCTCGGCCAGCACACCACCGTCGAAGACGAACAGCACCGACTCGGGTGAGAAGTCATATGCCCGCACGTGGTCGATCACCAGCAGCCGGCCCAGCGGCCGATCCCACCCTAGTTCTTCCCTCAGCTCGCGGGTCGCGGCGGCCCAGGGCGATTCACCGGCCTCGACCAGGCCACCCGGGAGATCCCAGTTCGGCTTGTACGACGGCTCGACCAGCAGCACCCGGCCCGCGCCATCCCGGAACAGCGCACCGGCCGCCATCACTTTGGCGGGCCAGCGCCGGGACGGCTCAGCCATCCGGTCCCGCTTTCAGGAGCAGCCGCCGGAGCAGGTGCATCGCGGTGGTCACCGCCCGGTCCCGGATCTCGGCGCGATCGCCCGGCACCACCGGGTCGGCGGCCAGCACCCCGCCGTCGCTGCTGCTCACGCACAGGCACACGTAACCGACCGGTTTCGCCTCAGTGCCCCCGCCCGGCCCGGCCACCCCGGTGATCCCCGCGCCGATCTCGGCCCCGAAACGCTCCCGCGCCCCGTCGGCCATGGCGCGGGCGACTTCCGGCGACACCGCCCCGTGCCGCTCGATCAGTTCCGGGGGCACGCCCAGCAGACGCGTCTTGGCGTTATTCGAGTAGGCCACCACACCGCCGATCACGTAGCCCGACGCGCCGGGCCGTTCGGTGAGCCGGGCGGCCAGCAGCCCCCCGGTGCACGATTCGGCCACCCCGATCCGCTGGCCCTGGAGCAGCGCGGCGACCTGATCGTCCAGCGAAGTGCCATCAGCGGAGAACAGGTACCGGGCGTGCCGGGCGCGGATCGCCCCGATGAGCGCCTCCCGCGTCGCCTCCGCACCGGGACGGTGCCGGATATCGATCACCACCTCGGCGCGGCGCAGGCAGGTGGTGATCTCCAGCGGGGACAGGTCCAGCTCCTCGCCGATCTCGCGCAGCGTCAGCGCGAGCTGCGACTCGGGCAGTCCGAACAGCTTCAGCTGCGCGAACTCGAACGGTTCCGCGCGGGCCAGCACGTCATGAACGGGCGGGGTGGCCAGCGCCGAGGGCCACATCGCCCGCAGTTCCCGGGGCGGTCCGGGTAGCACGATCACCACCGGCCCGCCCTTCACCGGCACTACTAGCCCCGGGGCCGTGCCCACCGGGTCCAGCGGCGTGGCGCCCTGGGGCACCATCGCCTGCTTCCGGTTCGCCACGCGCAGCCCTCCCGGGTCGAACTTCGCCAGCGCGGGAAACCGGGCGAGGATGGCGCCGATCCGGCGTTCCATCGCCTCGTCGAGCACCAGTTCCGCCCCGGCGAACGCGGCGATGACCTCGGTGGTCACATCATCCGCCGTCGGGCCCAGCCCGCCGCTGGTCACGATCAGATCGACGCCCTGGCCGGCGAGGAAACGCAGCGCCGCCGCCAGGTCATCGGGCCGGTCCCCGACGGCGAGCAGGTGTGCCACCTCGACACCCAGCTCACCCAGCCGCTGCGCCAGCCACGGGCCGTTCCGGTCAGCGATCACCCCGGTAAGCAGCTCCGTTCCGGTGATCACGAGCCCCGCCCGGACGTTAGGCCGCTCACTACTCACAAGACAGCACGCTAGCGCGGCAGGCATGATCTCGGGTGGAGGCCCCGATGAGATTCCGCCGCACCGCAGCCCCTGACTCG
>DASTBN010000641.1:0-3351 GCA_035712045.1 Pseudonocardiaceae bacterium | reverse complement strand
CGGCGGCAGGAGATGCGCTGTCACCGAGAGGGGAGGTGAATGGTTAGGCGGCGCGGCGGGTATTGGGGTGCGCTGGCCGGACGAGCGTACCGCATGTGGTCGATCTGGCGGGACGCCTGCTGGACGCGGCGAAGTCGGCTGACGTGGCAGGCATGCCGGCGATGCCGGAGTAAGTCGTATCTGCCAGCGGATCGACTCTGCGCTGGCTGCCGCAGCCTGCTATAGCACAAGACCGCTCAGACAATTCACAGAAGGAATCTCAACGCACCGGGGTGGTGCGGCGATGCCGCACGCCCATACACAAATTAAGACCATCGTACGCGCAGAAGCGGATTTCTCGGCTACCAACCTGTTCCGCTTCTGCGCTGTCCACACCAGATCCCGGAGTGAACAGTGAGAAGGATAGAACACAGCGCCATCCCGGCGCTATCCCGGAATACCCGGCAGAGTTCCCCAGCCGCTTACCGGTCTCCCCGGCTCGTGGCTGACTACGCGCGTACCGCCATCGTGGCTGGAGGCACTCGATGAGGGACGCGCAGACGATCGCCCTAGTGATCGCCGGTGCTGGCGCCCTGGGCATCGTGGTGTGGCTGCTGGCCAAACTCGGTAAGGCACTGATCGCGATCGCGCAGGCGCTGGCTGCCGCCGCTGTGGCGTTTCTCGCACTGTGGCTGGGTGTCAAGGCCGTGCTGTGGGCGCTGCGCCAGACGATCACGCACTGGCGGACCAGCCTGACCGTAATCGCCCTGCTGGCCTGGTGGCAGTGGGGGGGATGGGCATCACTGGCCACCACCGCCGGTGTGATCGGGCTGGTGCTCGCCGGGTGGCGGCTGCTGAGCGTGCGGTCCTTCGACGCGCAGGCGGGCCGGCATCTGCGCTCGTGGTGGCTGCGCTGGACGATCTACGCACCCAAGCTTCCCGACTGGCTGCACGCCTGCGGCCTGGGCGTCAGGCGGGACACCGCGCCGGTCGTGCTGGCATTCACTCCGCTCGGGCGTGTCCTGGGCCGCATATGGCGTCCCGTGCCTGGCCAGCTGCCCCGGGTACTCGGGGTGCGCTCCGGAGCGTCCTGGGATGAGGTCCGGGTGCGATTGGTGCCCGGTCAGAAACCCGAAGACCTCGACGAGGCCGCCCGGGCGCTGGCCTCAGCGCGGGGGGTGGCGCGCTGCCAGGTCCGGGAGCTGACCCCGAATGTGGTGTCGATCGATTTCCAGCGCCGCGACCTGCTCACCGACCCTCTCAGCTGCCCGGACCTCACCATGCTGGCCAGTGTCGAGGGTGGGTCGGTGGATTTGCTGCGGGTGTGGGCCGGGCGTACCGAATACGGCCAGGACTGGCACATCCCCCTGGCCGGGGGCCACACCCTGACCGCCGGAGCCACCGGGGCGGGCAAAGCCACCGTCCTGTGGTGCCCGCTGGTCTCCATCGCCCCCGCCATCCGCGATCAGTGGGTGCGGGTCTCGGGAATCGACCCCAAGGGCATGGAACTGGCCTACGGACGCCGGATCTTCCACCGCTACGCCGTCACCGGCACCGACGCTCTCACCGTCCTCGACGAGCTCGTGGCCGCGATGGCCGCCCGGAAAGCTCACTTCGCTGGGCGGGTGCGCACGGTGCCGATCAGCCCCGAGCATCCCTTGGAGCTCCTGGAATTCGACGAGATCGGCGCCCTGACCAAATACACCGACCGCAAGACCCGGGAAGCGATCACCGAGAGAGTGGCGCTGCTGACCACCCAAGGCCGCGCACTGGGGTTCACCGTGCGTGGCTACGTCCAGGAACCCACCAAGGACACCGTCCCAGCCCGGGAGCTGTTCCCCCGCCGGATCTGCCTGCGCGTCTCCGCGAAATCCCACGTGGGGATGGTGCTGGGGGATCACGCCTACGAACGGGGCGCCTGGGCCAACCGGATCACCGAAGCCGAAGCCGGAACCGGATACGTCTTCGGCGAGGGCCTCCGCGAACCCCTGCGCGTCCGCGCCGGGTGGGTCCCCGACCACACGATCAAAGACCTCGAAACCTTCGTCACCGGCCCCGTCACCCACACCACAGCGGTACTGCCCTTCCCTGCCCCACCTACCGGCCCGGCCGGATCGGCTCACGGAGGTGCCGCATGACAGCCAGCACGATTGACCTCCTCACCGCGCTCGGTGCTCACCTCGCCGAATTCGAGCTCCCCGAGATCGCCTCGGCCCGCGTCGAGGCCAGCCCACCTGGACCACCAGTCACCGTGCAGCTGCCTCACCACGGACCAGCCGCCCTCGCCCAGGGACTGCTCGCCTGGGCCGACACCCTCACCCAGATCACCACCGAAGTCTGGCGCGTCCCCGCAGGCGACTCCGTGCACCTCTCCGTGACCGGGCGCCTCCCCGGCGGTGGCGAGGTCCAGGTCTACGGCGGCATGCCCTTCACCCGCCGCAGCCCCGGCGCCGATCTCACACCCGGCGACAGCACAGCCCTGCCGCTGGCGACCCTGTACCACCTCGCCACCCCCGGACAACTCACCGAGGAGACGGCCCTCTGATGCCCACCTCCCAACCCACCACCCTCGATGCCGCACGGATGACCCGCGCTCAGCGAGCCACCCTGCCGCTGAGCGCCGATGTCGTGCACGCCATCGCCGAACAGCACGGGGTCTGCCTCCACCCGGTGGCCATGCGCCGCATCGACACCACCACCGGCCGGGTAGAAATCGTGCCCGTCGCCTGCGGATCCACCCGCGAAGACCAGTGCTCTTCCTGCGCGCAGAAAGCCCGCCAGCTGCGGATGGCCCAATGCCGCCAGGGCTGGCACCTCGACACCGAACCCACCACCGGCCGGGCCGCGCCCAGCGGCGAGCACCAGGAATTGATGGGCACCCGGGCCGATCTCCTCGCCGCCTACACCGAGCGCAAGGCCCAGGGTGATGAGCTCACCTGTGAGCAGATCGCCGAATCCGTGGCCGAGCTCGACCGCGAGCTCCGCGCGGCAGGGGTACGCGGAAGGCTCACCCCGCTGGATCCCCCGCCCAAACCGGTCAAGCGCTCCACCCGGCGCCGTCAAGACGCCCCCGACCTGCCCCGGCGACCGATCGAGCGGCGCACGGTCGGTCAGGTGTTCGGCGGGCGCTACCGGCCCTCCACCTTCCTCACCCTCACCCTGGATTCCTACGGCCGGGTCGACACCCACGGCGCGGCCATCGACCCCGGGCACTACGACTACCGCCGGGCCGCCCGGGACGCCATCCACTTCCCCGCGCTGGTGGACCGGTTCTGGCAGAACACCCGCCGCTGCGTGGGCTGGGACGTGCAGTACTTCGGCACCGTCGAGCCACAAAAACGCGGTGCCCCGCACTTCCACGCCGCCATCAGA
>DASTBN010000640.1:0-5224 GCA_035712045.1 Pseudonocardiaceae bacterium | reverse complement strand
TCCGCCCGGGAGGCCGGGCCGGCAGAAACGCCGCCACGCGCCGCAGCGGGTCTGCGGCGGCCACCGCCGCGTCGAACATCGCCCGTAAAAGAGTACGCGGATCGATCATTGAGACATTATCATCCGAGTATGCTGACTCGGCGTCTGCGCCTGTATGTGAGATTACGCGCTGTCACGGTTATTCTCGGGATGGCCCTGGGGGGATGGGCCGCGGCCTCTGGGGCCGCTCCGGCGTCGGCCATCGCAGCCCAGGCCCAGGAATGCCGGCCGCCATCATTGGCTCATTGTTACGCCGAAGCCACCATGCGGGCTTACGTGGACCAGGTCATTCCTCTCGTCACGCAGTTCTTCAGGGCGAAATACACGGCCATGCCGGAGCCTGCCCACTACTACTACATCGCCGAGGGGCAGCAGATGGAGACGGGCTGTCGTGATCAAAATGGCAAGGCTGGCATCGCGGATTCCACTGCCTACGAGTATTGCCCCGCTGATTATAACATCTATCTCGGTCAGGCGAGGTTGTGGCAATTCTACAACGACGATGGCGACGCGGCGCCGGTGGTCGGGCTGGCCCATGAATGGGGGCACAACGTCCAGGCCCGGATGGGGGTCCAGGCGTCGGGTCAAACCGAGGTGATCAGGCAGGAGAACCAGGCGGACTGTATCGCTGGCGCCTGGATACAGTACGCGAACGAGCAGAAGTGGATTGAGCCGGAAGATGTGGGCAGCATCGCCAAGCTGATTCGGGACATCGCGGACGCCGAGGCCGATCCCGCTCGTGGCCACGGCACCATAGCCGAGCGCGGCCGGTCCCTGTCAATGGGTGTGACAGGCGGGCTCGCGGCATGCAACGCTTTCTTCCCGGAGACGCCTATTTACCCCACCTCCGGAAGCTGACCTCCCTGCGCCACCCGGTCTTCCGGCCTTCGGGTGATGAGGCTATCGAAGATGCCGATAGCGAGAAGCGTGCCGAACGAGGGGTTCGCCGGGGTTGTGGCTCATGCTGACAGGTCAGCCATCCCACTGTCTTGGAGATGACGGGCAAGTCGTCGGTGGTGCCGATATGACGGGTGGTGCACACTTACGCCGGTTGGCAGGGTACCCATGACAGCGCGGAACCCGTGCTCAGCGACGTGGACCGCGGCGATTATTGCCGTGGGGAGGCGGTAACGAGGCTGCGGTGGGGCGCGGCGCAGGCCATGATCCCTCGGGCCGTGCGTGCTGTGCAATGAGACCGGTTCGCTGACCGGCTGGCCAGCGAACCGGGTGGGCGCCGGGATAGTCAGGCATCCTGTGAATGGGTGTCGATACCGACGTCGACCTGCCTGCCGGTCCGTTGGACCGCACTCACTGCGGTAGCCGGTAATAAGGGGTCGTGCCGGTTTGCCGCATCCTCCTTTTCCATGTCGCGCCGGATGGTGCGGCACCCGGGGAAACGCCACTTAAGGTCAGGTCATCGACGTGCCGGGGGCGGAACGGGCCGGGATGACTCTAGCTGCCGGTCTGTCGTCTTGACGAGCTCTCCGTAGTCATTACGGTTACGATCCGTGATCGATGCGGGGTCGGTCACCGGTCAGTCGCTGCCCCGCAGAGGAATGCGGAGAGGTGGCCTGGTCGTGAATCGCAGGGCTCTGCTGATGTCTGGCGCGCTCGCTGGCGCCGCGCTGGCGGTCGGGATAGCTTCCCGGCTGCCGCCGCTATGTCCTCACCGCCGGTGGTGCCGTTGCCCATCACACCGTTCCAGCGGCCGCTGACGGTGCCGCCGGTGGCCCGGCCGGTCTCCTCCACCCAGGACGCCGACTATTACCGGATCACCATGCGGCAGGTTGACGCCGAGATCATCCCGGGTACCCACACCAAGATCTGGGGCTACGACGGGATCTTCCCGGGGCCCACGATCAAGGCCCGGGTCGGCAGGCAAGTGATTGTGGAGCAGCGCAACGATCTCCCCGTGCAGACCTCGGTGCACCGCCACGGTGGCAACCCGTCGCCCTCCGGCGACGGCCAGCCCACGGATTTCATCGAGCCGCAGAACTCCAAGACCTACTACTACCCGAACATCCAGCCCGCCGCGACGCTGTGGTACCACGACCACGCCCACGGCAATGAGGCACGCGGTGTCTACATGGGGCTCGCCGGGTTGTACCTGATCTCCGACGAGCTCGAGGACTCACTGCGGCTACCCAGCGGAGACTATGACGTACCGCTGGTCATCGCTGACCGGCTGATCGACCCGCACGGTCGGTTTGTCTTCATGCCGGGAATAGGGGATGACCTACCACCCGGCGAGCTGCACACGCGCACGACGATCCTGGTCAACGGCGCCCCCAGCCCTACTTCCAGGTCGCCGCCCGCAAGTACCGGTTCCGGCTGCTTAACGCGTCCAATGAACGCATCCTCCAGCTGAGCTTGAGTACCGGACACGAGCTGGTTCAGATCGCCTCTGATGGCGGCTTGCTGCCCGCCCCGGTAGCGGTGAAGAGCGTCGAGCTGTTCGTGGCCGAACGCGCCGAGGTCGTCATCGACTTCTCCCGCTATCAGCCTGGAACCCAGATCATCCTGCGGAATGTGGCCGACCCAAATCCGCTCACCCAGCCCGTGATGCGCTTCGATGTGGTGGGCACCGCGCCCGATAACAGTCAGATCCCCGGCACCTTGTGCCCGCTGCCGCCGGCCGACAAACCAGTAGCAGAGCGGACTTCGTCCTGACCCTGAATCTGCTCACTCAGAAGTTCGAGATCAATGGCAAGACGTTCGATCCCGATCGGGTCGACGTGCGGCCCCGGCTGGGCACCACCGAGATCTGGCGGGTCCGCAATGCCACCATCGGCTTCGCCCACAGTTTCCACACCCATCTGGCCCGGTTCCGGGTGCTTGATCGCGACGGCAAACCCCCGAGACCAGGTGAATCAGGCCTGAAGGACGTCGTATCGGTACGAGAAGGCGAGACCGTGCGGATCGCGCCGCGTTTCGTCGACTTCCCCGGCTGCTTCGTCTACCACTGCCACCAGATGGCTCACACGCACGCGATGATGGCCACCATGGAAGTCGTGCGCTGACGAGCGCACCGGCCTCATTCTCCCGATATGGAGACATATCGGGGTGAGCGGGTGCCTCAGAACCCCGATATGTCCCCATATCGGGGTGCCTGGGTGTGCGGCTGCGCTCGCTGGCGGGCGCGGATGCGGCGGATCAGCTCGGCGACGATTCGTCGTTGGCGGCGTGGTCGCTGCGGTCGGCGTTAGCCAGGAAGTAGTCGCACAACGCTGCTGCCGCAGCGGCGGGGCTGAGGATCACGGGCCGAACCATCTCACGCTGCGCAACGCGCCGACTCCGGACCTCTATACGGCCCTGGTCACTATGGGCAACGCAGCGTTGTCAACCCCGCTGGTCGGCCACACCGACTCCGTCAGCGCAGTAGTGTTCAAGCCAGACGGGCACACCCTGGCCACGGCCAGCGGCGACAAAACGGTGCGGCTATGGAACACTACCGACCTGACCCACCCCACGCTCGGCCAACCGCTAACCGGACACACCGATATCGTCTACTCGGAGGCGTTTAGCTCCGACGGGCACACTTTGGCCACCGCCAGTATTGATCGGACCGTGTGGCTATGGAATATCACGGACCCAATCCACCCGACGCTGCTGGGGCAACCCCTGGCCAGCCACACCGGCTCGGTCTTGTCAGTAGCGTTCAGCCCAGACGGGCGCACTCTGGCCACCGCCAGCGGCGACCAGACTGTGCGCCTATGGAACGTAACCGACCCAGCGCACCCCGCGCCCCTCGGGCAACGGCTAACCGGCCACACAACATTGTCTTCGCGGTGGCGTTTAGCCCGAATAGCTGCATCTTGGCCAGTGGAAGTTACGACCAGACTGTGCGGCTATGACCACCGTGGTCAGCCAGGTGGCCGGGTGGTCGCCGCCAGCGCGGCGAGGTCGAGCGTGGCCGCGATCGGTTCGGTCAATACCAGCGGCTGCCCCGGGTCAGCCTTGGCCACCTCGACGTAGTGGTCTCGTTTCAGCTGGTAGACGAGGGCGCGCGGACCGGTTTCGGTCAGCTCGATCCGCAGGTAGTGTGGGACACCGGCCTGAGCGTAGAGCTGCGGTTTGACCGCGCGGTCCACCGCCGCGTTGCCTGGGCTGGCGATCTCCACGACGAGGACGACGTCCGCCGCTTCGCACACCGTCAGGTCGACCCCGGGGACGGTGACGACCGCGAGGTCCGGGATCAGGATCTTTCCGGGGCCTACCCGGACGTTGATCGCTTCCAGCACCTCGAGCCCGAACGGGATCGCGGCATCGAGCGCGGCCCAGAGCCGGGAGGACAACGCTGATGGCTGATCCGTGCGCTTGGGCTCACAAGCAGAGCCCCGTCCAGTAGCTCGACCCGCCGGTTCGCTGGAAGTTCGAGGAATTCCGCCTCGGTCCACGGATCGCGACGCTCGAACACCTCGGGTACGGGCGCGGTCATCGCTGCATCACCTCCGCACTGCTTATCGGGCACATGGTCGCATCATCGCGGCCCACCCCGACAGCCTCTGATACCCGCTGGCGGCTCCTGTCCGTTACCCGTAGCGCTCATCCAGAACGCGGGGGAGCCACCAACCTCCCGCACCGGCTGCGCTGCTGCTCAGCAGGCCGGTCTCCACAATGCGGCCAGGGGCATCGCGACCAGTCGATCGCCGAACGGGAGAACCTGGTCACCGGTGTAGAGCACGACCCTGCGGACGAATCGCCCGCCTGAGGCGTCCAGCAGGTCACGAAGCCACGCGAGATGACGGAAATCGGCCGTTCCTACGGTGGCGGAGGACTTGATCTCGACGGCGCCCACTCGCCCGTCTGAGGCCTCGGCGACCACGTCGACTTCGGCGCCATCGTGCGTGCGGTAGTGATACAGCGCCACGTCCTCATCGCCGAAGGAGCGTTGCCGGACGGCCTGCTTTACCTCGGAGCACCCCGGTACGGTTGATGGCCACTGGACTGCCTGGGTTTCGTGCGATGTGGTCGTAGAACTGCTGTGCGCTCTGTAGGCCCACCCGGTCGGGGCAGTGCATCCCAGAGGTGTTTGAACTGGTGATGGACCAGCACCCGCTACTGCGGGGCATGCTCGGGTCGTCCGCCAGGGCGGCGAACTGGAATATGCGGACGGTACGCGCCGCCACTCACCGTTGCCGTTCGGGTCGTGCGACCACAACGAACTCAGCCGGGTCCACGGTGC
>DASTBN010000639.1:0-6392 GCA_035712045.1 Pseudonocardiaceae bacterium | reverse complement strand
CCAGCTCGTCGGCCACCCCGGCCTCGGCCACCGCGCCGAGCATGAACGTCCGCGCGTAGGCGACCGAGTGCTCGAAGAGCGCGATCTCGCCCGGCAGCAGCGCGTCCGCCGCGCGCAGCAGCGCCTGGTGGATCTGCGGTGCCGCGGTGATGTGCAGGCTGTATCCCTGGCCGCGTCGCACCGCACGTCCCTGGTGCAGGGCCTGCCGCTCGGCGTCGCCCAGGCCGGTGTGATCCTGGAGGTGACGCGCGACCTTGCCCGGCATCTCCACCCGCACCACCTCCGGCTCGACCGCGGCGGTGGCTGCCGGCCGCAGCGGCTGGCCCGGCAGCAGGTCCGCCACGGCGGTGCGGATCGCGCCCCGGCTCACGCCATGCTCCCGGGCCAGAGCCGCGATGCTCGTCCCGCTGCGGAACGCCTGCCGCACGTCGTCGACGGCGCCGATCTTCGCGACCCGCGGCCGGCGCCCGGACCTCGCCCCTTGGGCCCACGCGGCGGCCAGTCCCGCCCGGGTGAGTTCGTTCTGCAGGTCGCGCTGGAACTGCCCGACTGAGATCAGCACATTGACCAGCATGGTGGTGGTCGCGTCGGTCGCGGCCAGATCGGTGATGCCCGACAGCGCCCCGGACAGCACGCGCAGCTTCACGTCGTGCTGCTGGCACCACTCCCGGACCTCCAGGATGCCGGCCAGGTCCCGGCACAGCCGGTACAGCTCGGAGACGATAAGCGTGTCGCCGGGCCGCGCGTAGCTGGCCAGCTCCTGGAATCCCTCGCGCTCCAGCGCGGGGATCTTCGAGGAGGTGGCCGGATCGCTGAAAATCTTCACCCCCTCGGCGCTGTCGGTCAGTCCCGCCTCGGTGAGCAGGTGGGTCTGCCGTTGGGTCCTCTGTTCGTCGGTGGAGACCCGCGTGTAGACCAGGTTCGCCATGACTGCGGTGTCTCCTTCAATCCATTCATTGCCGACACCCCAGTTTTACCTGTCATCAAACCCTGTCGTCAACTGTGATTGGTTCTCATTGGATTCAGGCCGGCAATTTCCCGGCGATCTCGCCGGTCCGTTGGTCGGCGTGAAGGCCTGTCGTCAAAGGGTCATTTGACGACAACAACGGAAGGCGGTGAGGGCACCTGGCACGTGGTCTACGGCTCGTCTGTGACTGCCGCTGTTGCCTGACTCGCCCCTTCTGGTGTCGATCAGCCGGACAAGATCGAACGCATAGGCGACCCGCGGCCCACATCACCGACACGCCCGCGTCACCCCCCCAATCGCGCGGTCCCGGCCAAGCTGGACAGTCTGTTCGCCGAGCTGCACCGAACCGACCAGGCCGGCAACGCCCTGCACACCCGGATCCTCGCCCAGATCACCCGCCCCCGGCTGGACGTACGGGGCGCCGATAGCGTCGAACCTCGCGCTGCTGACCCGCTCCTACGAACCCTTCGGCGACCAGACCGTGCCGGTGGCCCGGTGGCTGGAGTTCGCCGCGACCGGCAGCCTGCCCGACGCCACCTGAACCACCGCACCAGCAGACGGTGCTGTACGAGTAGCCGGCTTCCGGCCTTCGGCCCGCGCCACACTGTCAGCCGCTGATCAGGCAAGACACCCGGTCATTAGACGTTTCGGCCGTATCTCGGTCGGCCCCCTAGTAGAGCGACTGGGTAACGGCTCAGCAGGCCGGCTAATGGCGCTGAACCGGACGCGGAGAAACCGGTGAGTGCGTCGGTCCAGGTTCCCTCGGGCAACGCCAGAGTGGTCTCGGCCCAGCCGCCCCGGGCGGCCAGCCCGACTGGCAGCCGGGTGGCGACCGCGATTACCCCCTGGCGGGCGAACGCGATGGCGTGCGATTCGGCGGGGCCGCTGGCGCGCAGCGGGGTGTAGCCGGTGAATCGCGCGGGATCCTCACGGCGAGCGCGCAGCACCCGGGACACCACCAGCAGCTTCGCCGCGCCAGAGTCGTCGATGCCGGGCACCCAGCCGCGATCGATCCGCGCCAGTAACTCCGCCCGCGCGGAGAAGTCCACCGGCCGGCGGTTGTCCGGATCCACCAAGGACAGATCCCACACCTCGCAGCCCTGGTAAGTATCCGGCACGCCAGGCATGGCGAGCTGGACCAGCACTGCGGACAGTGAGTTCGACCGTCCGGGCGAGATGATGCGCGCCGCGGCCGAGGCCAGGGCGGAACGCAGCGCGGGATCCTCCAGCGCCGTGTCGGCGAGAGTGTGCATGGCCGTCTCGAAGGCCGTGTCCGGGTCTTCCCAGCTGGTGCGGGTCCGCGCCTCGCGCATCGCTTTCTCCACGTAGCCGTGCAGCCGCCCGGCGGGCAGCGGCCAGGCGCCGACCAGCGTCTGCCACAGCAAATGCCCCAGTGCGGGATCGGGCACCTCAGCGCCAGCGGCCGCCGCCAGCTCGGTGAACTCCCGGACCGCGCCAGCCCACCAGCCGGGCAGCTCAGCGAGCACCGCCAGCCTGGCCCGCACATCGGCGGAACGCTTGGTGTCATGGGTGGACAGCGTGGTCATCCCGTGCGGGGCGATCTCCTCCCGGTGTGCCATCGCGGCGTGGAACGCGTCTAGTTCGAGCCCGAAGAGGGCTGGATCCCCGCCCACTTCGTTGAGCGCGACGAACCGGGTCCAGCGGTAGAACGCGGTATCTTCCACCCCCTTGGCCATCACCGCGCCGCAGGTCTGCTGGAACCGGACGGCGAGTTCCTCACGGGGATCCCGCAACCGCGCGGCGAGCCCATCCAGGGCGTTCGCCAGATCGGGACGCCCGCACTGGGCGGACTCGAGCGCCAGGTCCAGTTGATCCATCCCATGCTCAGGCAGATAGGAGCGGTAAACCGGGAAGCAGGCCAGCACCTCGGCGAGCGCGTCGGCGACACCGGGAATCGCCGGTGCCAGCCGGGCGAGGCGGCGCAACTCCGGGCCGAGCATCCCGGTCGCCACGTCGAGCTTGCACTCGTGCACCAGCCGCGGCCAGTCGGTGGCGACCCCGGTCAGCTCGGTATCCAGCGCGGTGAGGGCTTTTTCCCCCGCCGGGTCGATGAGAACACCGTCGACCTCGGCGAGCGCGTCGTAGCCGGTGGTGCCCGCGACCGGCCAGGAACGGGGTACCTCCTCGCCGGGCTGGAGAATGTCCTCCACCACGATCCACGTGTCAGGGGCGTGCGACCGCAGCTGGCGCAGGTAATCGCCGGGGAAAGTTAAGCCGTCCGGGTGGTCAACGCGCAGGCCATCCACCTCACCGGCGGCCACCCAGCGCAGTATCTCAGCGTGGGTCGCCGCGAACACCTCAGGATCCTCGACGCGAACCGCAGCGAGATCGCTGACCGCGAAGAACCGCCGGTACCCGACATCCGCCCGCCACGAGACCAGCCGGTAGTGCTGCGCCTCGTGGACCCGCTGCGGGTCACCTAGGTCGGCTGTGCCCGGTGCCAGCGGATAAGAGTGCTCGTAGTAGCGCAACAGCTCACCCTCGACCCGCAGATCGGCCAGGGCGTCCGCCTTGTCGGCCAGCACGGGCAACCGCAGCGGCCAGCCGATGATGTCGAACCACGTCGCGAAGCGTGAGGACGGCCCGTGACGCAGCACATCCCACCAGGCCGGGTTAGCGGCAGGGTCAGCCACCCCGAGATGGTTGGGCACGATGTCCACCACCAGCGCCAGTCCGTGCTCGCGCACCGCGGCTACGAGGGCGACTCGGCCGGTTTCCCCGCCGAGTATTTCGGACACCCGGGTAGGGTCGGCGCCGTCGTAACCGTGCCGCGATCCGGGCATCGCGGCCAGGATCGGCGACGTGTATACCGCGCCGACTCCGAGCGACGCCAGATACGGCGTCAGGGCGGCGGCGTCGGCGAAGGTCAGGTCAGCGTTGAGTTGCAGCCGGTACGTTGAGGCCGGGATCACCATGACTGTGAGTCTGCCCTGGGATGACGCGTTCCAGCACGACGAGAGACCGACCCGTGACTGTAATCTTGGCGTTGCCAGGCGTGGTCGCGCCCCGGACCCCCGGTGCCTGGCCAGTCGCGGTGTCCAGCACGACGGCCCATTCCCGACCGTAACCATTTCCCGGCAACCGCACATCGATGTCCTCGGCGTGGGCGTTGAAGCAGAGCAGAAACGAGTTGTCGATGACTCGCTGGCCGTGGGCGTCGACGTCCGGGATACCCTCACCGTTGAGGAACACGGTCAGGCAGTGGTAGACCTCCGATTCCCAGTCCCGCTCCGTCATCTCCTGGCCTGATTCCCTGAACCACACGATATCGCGCAGCCCGCCACCACCACGGATCGGGCGGCCCGCGAAGAATCTGCGGCGGCGGAATACCGGGTGCGCCCGGCGCATCGCGATGAGCGCGGCGGTGAACGCGGCCAGTTCCTCATCAGCTGAGTTCCAGTCCACCCAGGACAGTTCGCTGTCCTGGCAGTACGCGTTGTTGTTTCCCCGCTGGGTACGGCCGAGCTCATCGCCGTGCAGCAGCATCGGGACACCCTGCGACAGGAACAAGGTGGCCAGCATGTTGCGCCGCTGCCGGGCGCGCAGCGCCAGCACGCCCGGATCGCCGGTGGGGCCCTCCGCTCCGCAATTCCAGGACCGGTTGTCGTCGGTGCCGTCCCGATTGTCCTCGCCGTTGGCCTCGTTGTGCTTGGTGTTGTAGGAGACCAGGTCAGTGAGGGTGAATCCGTCATGCGCGGTGACGAAGTTGATCGACGCGTACGGCCGCCGCCCATCGCCCTGGTACAAGTCGGACGAGCCGGTGAGGCGGAACCCTAAACTGCCGAGAGTCCCGGGCTGACCGCGCCAGAAATCCCGCACGGTGTCGCGGTACTGGCCATTCCACTCGGTCCACAACGGAGGGAATTTCCCCACCTGATAGCCGCCCGGGCCGACGTCCCACGGCTCGGCGATCAGCTTCACCTGGCTGATCACCGGGTCCTGGGCGACCACGTCGAAAAATGTGGACAGCCGGTCCACGTCGTAGAACTCCCGCGCCAGCGTGGCGGCGAGGTCGAAACGGAAGCCGTCGACGTGCATATCCACCACCCAGTACCGCAGCGAATCCATGATCAGCTGCAGGGTGTGCGGATGTCGCACGTTGAGTGAATTGCCGGTGCCGGTGTAGTCCATGTAATAACGCGGGTTGTCCGCGACGAGGCGATAGTAGGCGTGGTTGTCGATGCCGCGCAGGGACAAAGTCGGTCCCAGATGATTGCCCTCGCCGGTGTGGTTGTACACCACATCGAGAATCACCTCGATATTCGCCGCGTGCAGTTCCCGGACCATGGACTTGAACTGCGTGACCACCTCGTGGGCCCGTGATCCCGCGGTGCCGGGCGTGGCGTAACCGTCATGTGGGGCCAGAAACGCGACGGTATTGTAACCCCAGTAGTTGGCCAGTCCCCGTTCCGCGAGGTAGCCGTCGGTGATAAACTGATGCACGGGCATCAGCTCCACTGCGGTAATGCCCAACCTGGTGAGGTAATCGACCATGACCGGGTGGGCGAGACCGGCGTAGGTGCCCCGCAGATCCGGCGGGATTCCGGGATGGGTGATGGTCAGGCCGCGTACATGCGCTTCGTAAATCACCATTTCGTGGTAGGGCGTGCGGGGGTGACGGTCATCGGCCCAGCCGAAGAATGGGTTGATCACCACGGATTTCGGCGCGAGAGCCGCCGAGTCGGTGTCATTGCGCTGCTCGGGATCGGTGAATCGGTGGCCGAACAGCGACTCGTCCGAGGTCGCGCCATTCCGGCCAGCGGCGGTGGATACCGCTTTGGCATAGGGATCGATGAGCAGCTTGGCGGGATTACACCGGAACCCGGCCGCCGGATCGTACCGGCCGTGCACCCGGTAGCCGTAGTGCTGACCCGGCCCCACACCGGGCAGGTAGCCATGCCAGACGAACCCATCGACCTCCGGGAGCCGGATCCTGGTCTCCGTGCCGTCACCGTCGAAAAGGCACAGCTCCACCATCTCGGCGGCCTCGGAGAAAAGCGCGAAATTGGTGCCCGCGCCGTCGTAGGTCGCGCCTAACGGATACGCGGTACCTGGCCAGGGACCCGTGAGTGGCGATCGGTGCGGGAACACTGTTACGTACTCACCAATCCCCGGACCTCGCCTAGCCCGATCGTGGTGCCCGCCAGGCCCGGAGCGCTCGCGCTGATGGACACCTCGTCGCCGTCGGCAAGGAAGGCGCGGGTAGAGCCATCGGCGAGAGCCAGCGGCGCGGAACCGTTCCAGCTCAGCTCAAGCAGGCAGCCCCGCTGATCCGGGGCGGCCCCGCTGACGGTGCCGGAGGCCAGCAGATCGCCGGTGCGCAGGGGAGTGCCGTTGCTGGTCAGGTGAGCCAGCTGCTGCGCGGGGGTCCAGTACATGCCGGCGAAGGGCGGGCGGGAGATCA
>DASTBN010000638.1:0-4451 GCA_035712045.1 Pseudonocardiaceae bacterium | reverse complement strand
AGGTGTAGCGGCCATGCGCGTATGCCCCGGCGTAGCAGGGGTTCTTCAGCACACCGATCACCCGGGCGTGGGTGAGCCGGCCCCAGCGCAACTGCCCGGCCCACGCCCCGCCGTAGGCCCGGCGGGGGAAACGCCGCCCGGCGAAGGCCCCGGCGACCCCGTAGGCCGAGCCGGTCTGGGCGAACGCGGCGAACACATCACCGATCGCGGCGGCGACCTCGGCATCGGGATCGAGGACGACCTGGCCCTCGTCGTCGTAAACGAACCCCACCGGCAGCGGCACGCGCAACTCACCCCGGGCCGCGGCGGCCCGCTTGGATTCCTGTAACCGGCTGGTCAGCCAGTGCAGTTCGGCCTCCGACATCTGGCTTTTCATGCCCAGCAGCAGCCGGTCGTTGATGTCGGCCAGGTCATAGACCCCATCACTGTCGATGACCAGGGTGCCGGTCAGGCGGGCCAGCTCCAGCAGCCGGGCCAGATCGGCGTTGGAGCGGGCCAGCCGGGAGACCTCCAGCCCGAACACCGCCCCGACCTCGCCCAGGCACACCCGGGCGACCAGTGCCTTGAACCCATCCCGGTGGGTGGCGCTGCGACCGGACAGGCCCAGATCGGCATCGATCACCTCGATGTCGGTGCCCGCCCAGCCCAGCCGGGCCGCCGCTGAGGCCAGGTCGTACTGGCGCATCGTCGACTCGGTGTGCTCGCGGACCTGCATCAGCGTCGACTGGCGAACATAGACAATCGCCGCCCGCTCCCGATGCGCCCCGGTCACCTTCGACTCGCCCCGGATCATCCGCGACCACCTCCACCGTGTCCAGCCCGGCGGCGCTCTCGCCGCCGGTCATGCCCGTGGCCAGCGCGGCGACCATCTCCACCCACGTATCGGCCACCGCGGCAGGCGGCGCCGGCGCGCAGGCGATGGCCATCGGCTAGTCCAGCTCCCGCCGGGACAGCAGCTCCACATTGATCCGAGAGATCTCCTCCAGCGCCTCGCGGAACCGATGCGAGATCTCCACCCGGGACCGCACCACCTCGGCCAGCGCTGAGGGCACATACATCAATCGCCCCGCTACCTGCAGATACGCGTAAGGCCCGTGCCCTTCGCCCCGGGCGCACCGGCATCCCCGCCTCCCGCAGGTGCGGTGCTGCTCGACCAGCGCTCCCGGCAGCAGGCCCTCCGCCGGGGGCAATCCGGCCAGCAACTCGGCGCGGTGGGAGCGCAGCTCCGCGGTGCCCCACCGGCTCCACTCGGGCTTCTTGTTCGTGACCATCGCACAAGATGCTCTGGCAAACCACGAGGACGGTCAACGACATCACCGCCCGTGTCGCGCCTGGACAGCGAAAACCACCTCGGCCAGGTCCATGACGACCTCGTAGGTCAGCGGCGTGAGCGCGCCAGCGGGACCGCGGTCGGTCCAGCCCACCGGCACCATCACCGTCCCCAGCGGGCCACCCTCACAACTGAAGGCCAGCCCACCAGCCAGTTTCCGCTCGAACAGAACCCGCAACCGCCGGCCCGACAACGGATGAAACGGATGCGTGATCGTGACAAAAGATTCCGAAACCTCAGCGGGCTTGCGGAGCCGAGCGGTATGCGACCCTCGTCGGGATCCCCAGGACCCTCGTTCCTCCTTTCTTAGGTATCTCCACCACACGGACCGGCCCAGGGAAGTACGATCCCGACGACATACGATTCCACAGCCGATAAAGGTTATCCTTCAACCCCTCCTCAAACCGCTCGATCGTCACGCCATCGACCCCAGCCGCCCCTCCATTCTTCTTCACCTTCAGCCACACATCCCACACCAGCCGTTTCGGAATGCGATGCGACTTGCCCGGCGACATCGGCTCACTCATGCGATTCCTCCCCTTCCGGTTGATCACACTCATCAGCCAGGACGACCCCGCCCCTTGGCTCCACCCCCACTGCGATACGCAGAGGCTTCCCAGCTACTCCGGGCGAGTCCGCCAGCGCATCCCGCCACGGTACTCAGCTCCTCGCGGATTCCGCCGCTTGGAGTTCTCCCTCTCGCCGCGAACTTCCACTCAGCGGCCATATCGGGACGCGCCTTCACATGTTCCGTACGAGAGCCCGGGCTGGACTCATGCTGCCTGTACGCCGGACACCACCTGGGCAGTAAACGGGTAACCCCCAGACTCATCCCAGAGCAAAGACCAGACCCTGGTTTCGATGTCATCTGATTAGCTTTCGACGCTTCAGCCGGCAGCGGGCCCACGACCCATCGCTCATCTTTCCAGCCCACACCTGACGCGATCACGCCGCGCCTTTTCCTACACCGTTCAAGACCACGGTCTTCAGCCAAGGCCCCGGTAGGTGGTTTGAAGCCTCCTCCCGCAAGGCGACTCCAGAGGTCCAGAGATTCCTCCATCTACTCGTACAGCACCGCAGACACCGAGCTAACCACGGCCCGATCCCGCGTTCATGTTCACAAAGTCTTCAGCCAACGCAGCAGTGGACGGTTTCAAGCCTCCCCCCGCAGGGCGGCTCCCAAGGGCCTACCTTCATCTCTCACGCAGCACCGCCTCCAGATGCTCTGCCTACATCAAGCTCCCTTCAGCGTTCGTGACACACGGAACCGGAACCCAGCGAACGCCGGCCGAGGCGGACGTACTCGACCAGGGTGACGGCGCATCAGCACAGCCTGCCCGAGCTCGTGACCCGACTACGCAACAGTGCCGACGCTCGGCATGGCACCCCAGAAGAGTCGCCAGGTCGATCTGGACGCCGGGGCTGGGCATCAGCCGGGCAACTCCCGGGCGCCGAAGACAAAACCGCTTGCCCGGTAGAGACTGTGAGTAGTCGTGGCTCCGGATGCCGATCTATCGGAACGGTCACCGGTGGGAGCTCCCCGGTCGCAACGCCTCCACGTTGGCGCTGTGATGCCGGCCCAGGCCAACTTAGCGAAGGGAGTTGTTTCGATGGGCGCGGGAGACAAGATCGTCAAGAAGGTTGGAGAGCTGAAGGACACGGCCGCGCAGGCCGCGGGGAGGCTTACTGGCATCATGCGGTCAGGGCGCCGATCGCCGACGAGCGGCCAGAAAGACACGAGTGACATCATTTCTCTCAGTTCTTGGATGGGCGACCTTCCTGATGACGCGCTAGTGACAGCGCTGAGCATTCCGGGAACCCACGATTCTGGCTGCATCGACGGGCCCGTGGGATTCGCTAAGACACAGAACCTGGACATCGCGGAGCAGCTGAATGCTGGGATACGATTTCTCGACATCCGGCTCGCGCACTATCAGAATGATCTTCACGTGCATCACGACGTCGTATACATGGGAAAAAGCTACAAGGATGTTCTGCGAATTTGCGCCGAATTCCTCGGGAGGCACCCTTCCGAAACCATCATGATGTCAGTTAAGGAAGAGGAGCGCTTCGATGCCCCTTTGGGGGATTTCGCCCCCTCGGAAGTCCTTAGTAGGCTGCTGAGGGGAGAGCTAGAATCCCGGGGAAACTCACGCTCATTTGACGATGAGTTCGAATACCAGACATGGCGGCAGCTGAAATCCGCGCCGCCGTTCTACAACTACGCCGACCCCGCTGTTGCTGGGGGCCGCCCGGTGATGACCGCGCCGACGCTAACGTCGGCAACGACACTGGGAGATGTTCGTGGCAGAATCATCTTACTGCGAAGATTCCAGGGCGAGGATGGCGTGGGGTTCGATGTCACATATTGGCTGGATAATGCTGCCACAAGGAGCAGTGAAGACGAGCGCGGAAATCCTCGAACCGCGGCTCCTCCAATATACTCCATTGAAGATCACTATAACAATCCCGACGACAAGTATGACTTGGCCATCGCCCACATCGAGAAAGCGATGAAAGGAGATCCGGAAGATCTTTACATTACGTTTTCCAGTGCTGTCACGCTGCGGGCAAGTGGCCACTCGGAGACAATCAATCCTAGACTCAGTGACTACCTTGCCGCATCCCCGCAAGGACGCGTCGGCATCGTTGCGATGGACTATTTCGAAGAGCCCCGAGAGTTAGTCTCTCACGTAATCACCACGAACTTCAGGACTGGAGCAACCAGCGGCGCCAAATCAGGATAATCACCGTGATGGCCCCGCCGGGGGCACCGACCCAGCCCCGCACTTGCCCATCCTCATCGATCATCGCGCCGCAAGCACCACGCTGACGCCGGGCTTGGCTCACGATGCCTTCCTCGGTTTGCCCGCTCGCTCGCACTGCTGGTACCGCTGAGGAGATGCCGAGACCGACGAGCGAGCTGGGGGTGAGTCGTCACGCGCTGTTCCGCACCAGCCGTGCGGAACAGGTTCAGCTCCTCGGGGTGCGGCCGAGCCGGGTGCTGGAAGATCCGCGACACCGAGAACCATTCCTGGAGTACCCGTGCCACCGACCGAGCTGCCAGGACGTCAGTCGCAGCACCACACCCGGAGATTCCTCACCGTCAAGGACCAGCATG
>DASTBN010000637.1:0-5592 GCA_035712045.1 Pseudonocardiaceae bacterium | reverse complement strand
GGTGAAGATCTTACCGCCAATGACAAGATCGCAGGTGGACCGCAGGTCACGTTTGATGCACGCGGCAACGCGCTCGCCGTCTGGATCCGCGCCGAGTTCGACAATGACGGTAACGCTAACCCCACTAACCCCATCGTGCAGGCTGCCGTACGCCCAGCCGGGGGGACGTGGCAAACTTCGGTGAACCTTTCCGTCGCCGCCCAGGGCCGAGGCGGAGGCGCTGTGCGGGTCGCGGTCAATGCTCAGGGCAACGCGGTGGCCGTCTGGACCCGCTCCAACGGCACTAACTTCATCGTGCAGGGCGCGGTGCGCCCGGCGGGGAGGGCGTGGCAGGCCCCGATTGACCTCTCCATTGCCGGTCAGGATGCGGGCGCTCCGCATGTCGGAATCGATCCGCAAGGTGACGCGGTCGCCGTCTGGGCCCGCTTCAACGGCACCAACGACGTCGTGCAAGCCGCCGTACGCCTGCATGACGTGACGCCTGTCGACCTTTCCGCCGTCGGCCAGGACGCGAGCGACCCGCAGGTCGCGGTCGATTCCCAGGGCGACGCGGTGGCCGTCTGGACCCGCTCCAACGGCACTAACTTCATCGTGCAGGCCGCGGCACGCCCGGCCGGAGGAGCGTGGCAGGCACCGATCAACCTCTCCGCTACCGGCCAGAACGCGAGCACCCCGCAGGTCGGGATTGATGCGCAAGGCGACGCGGTGGCAGTTTGGACCCACTTCAGCGGCACCAATGACATCGTGCAAGCCGCAGCACGCTCGGGAGGCGGGGCGTGGCAGGCCCCGGTCAACCTTTCCGCCGTTGGCCAGAACGCGGTCGCTCCGCAGGTCGGAATCGATGCGCAAGGCGACGCGGTGGTCGTCTGGACCCGCTCCAACGGCATCAATGACATCGTGCAGGCCGCAGCCCGCTCAGCCGGAGGGGCGTGGCAGGCCCCGGTCAGCCTTTCCGCCGCCGGTCAGAACGCGAGTGACCCGCAGGTCGCGGTCAATGCCCAGGGCAACGCGGTGGCCGTCTGGACCCGCTCCAACGGCTCCAATGACATCGTGCAGGCCGCGGCCCGCTCGGCCGCAGGGGCGTGGCAGGCGCCGGTCAGCCTTTCCGGTACCGGCCAGAACGCGAGCGCACCGCAGGTCGGGGTCGATGGGCAGGGTGACGCGGTGGCCGTCTGGACCCGCTCCAACGGCTCCAATGACATCGTGCAGGCCGCAGCCCGCTCGGCCGCAGGGGCGTGGCAGACCCCGGTCAGCCTTTCCGGTACCGGCCAGAACGCAGGCGCCTCGCAGGTCGCGGTCAATGCCCAGGGCAACGCGGTGGCCGTCTGGCGGCGCTTCAACCGCAGCAACTGGATCGTGCAGGCCGCCGCAGCCGCATGACCGCTATTACCTCGCCATGGGCCATGAGGTCTCCGCGGGCCTGGCAGGACACTAGCCCATCCGGCTGACTGCCTCCGGTGGCGTGAACCTGATCACGCTTGGCCCCGTGTTAGGAGCAGCCACCGACACCGGCGGTGTAGCCAACCAGGCGACTTCATCGCCGGATCGATAACACCCGATACAGGAGGACAGTGCGATGACGATAGGCGCGACGGAAGAAACGATGGCGATTACCCGCACACCGAATCCCTTCGTCCTCACCTTACTGACGACCCCCGGCTCGGAGACTCTGCGAATAGAGAACAGAGAGTTGCCGGCCGCCATTCAGGTCGACGAGACGAAGAATCGGGAGGTGGCGAGATTCCTCGGTGCGGGCGTGCAGGTCTACGATTGCCTGGGGGGCGTCTTCAAGTTCCGTGAGCCGCAGGCCAACCTGTATGACCTTGATACCCTGGCTCAGCGAGTCATCCACTTCGCGACAGAACCCACGCGACCCAACTGGGCGGATGCTGACGGCAGCAGGGTAGTGGGCAACGCTGACCCGAATTCGATCGTGGCCGTCAACGCCCCGCCTCCGTTTGATCCCACCAAGGACGTCAAGTGGCTGAGGGTGCCAGTTTTCGCCAAATTCGGCAAAGGCCTATTCGGCAACATAACCTTCATTCAGCGGGTGCTGACCTTCGGCGGTCAGGCTCCGGCGTCATGCGTGGCTGACGAGGTGGCCAGTGTTCCCTACACCGCGCTATACATCTTCTGGGCACCGAGATAACGCGGGGCGCTGATCAGTCAGGCCCAGGATGTGCCGCCGCGGCACGCTGCTCGATGAGTCGTGACGTTCGCCTTTTGACCAGCCAGCCGAGGCTGAGTCCGGCGACGACCGCGACGATGAGGCCGATGTAGGAGAACCGGGATAGCCAGGTTTCGGCGATCACACCGAGGCTGTAGACCGCCGCTGTGGTGCCGCCGGCCCAGGCGATCCCGCCCAGCACGTTGGCGATCAAGAACTTCGGGTAGGGCATCCGCAGCGTTCCGGCGAGTGGTCCCGCGAGAATCCGCAGCAGCGCGATGAATCTGCCGAAGAACACCGCGATCACGCCCCAGCGGGTGAAGACGTGCTCAGCGTAGGCAATGTGGGACGGCGCAAAGTGCTTAGGAAACCTGCGTGAGGCCCAGTCGAACAGCGGCCTGCCGTAGCGGTACCCGATGGCGTAGCCGATCGAGTCGCCGATGATCGCGCCAGCACTGCCCGCGACCCCGATCCAGATCGGTGAGACGTCCAATTCGTGCCGGGAGGACAGCAACGCCGCGCTCACCAGCACGATCTCGCCAGGTACCGGCACGCCCAGGCTCTCGATCCCAACGATGAGCCCGACCAGCCCGTATACCGCCAGCGGCGGGATCATGTGGAGCAGATCGTCAACCGACATCCGCACTTCCTCTCCGCGGCCCGGCCGTGGTGACCGTGACCGCCCTCGCTACCGCATCGACCGCGGAGCGGAACACCTCAAGGCCGTCAGCGGAAGGCCCGGTGAGCGGATCGATGGCGGGCTCGGGATGCGGCATCATCCCGAGCACGCGGCCATCGGCTGAGGCGATCCCGGCGATGTCGTTGATCGCGCCGTTGGGACTGGCTCCCAGATAACGCACAACCACCCGGCCCTCGCTTTCGAGCGCGGTCAGCGTGGGCGCGTCCGCCACGAACCGGCCTTCCATGGATTTCAGCGGCACCACGATCTCCGTGCCAGGTGGGTATCGGCTGGTCCAGGCGGTCGCGCCGCTCTCCACCCGCAGCCGCTGATCGCGGCAGACGAAACGCGAACCCGCGTTGCGCACCAGCGCGCCGGGCAGCAGGCCCGCCTCGCACAGGATCTGGAAACCGTTGCAGATGCCCAGCACCGGAGTGCCCCGGCGGGCGGCCTCAATGACCGCCCGCAGCACTGGCTGACGGGCCGCGATCGCGCCAGCCCTCAGGTAGTCGCCATAGGAGAATCCGCCAGGCACCACCACCGCGTCCACGCCGCGCAGGTCGTCCTCGGCATGCCAGAGCGCGACCGGTTCCGCCCCGGCATGGCGCACGGCGCGCGCCGCGTCCACGTCATCGAGTGTGCCGGGAAAGGTGATGACACCGATCCGTGGGGCGCTCACAGCTGGCGCACCGTCCAGTCCTCGATCACCGGGTTAGCGAGCAGCTCACCGGCGATCCGGTGCAGTGTCTCGGCGTCCACATCGTCGTCCACGTCCAGCTCGAAATGCTTGCCCTGCCGCACGTCGCGCACCCCGCGCACACCCTGGCGGGATAGCGCGCGCACGATCGCCTGACCCTGCGGATCGAGGATCTCGGGTTTCGGGACGACGTCGACGACCACTCGTGGCACGCCCCGAGGCTACCCGGGCCTCGCCGGTGCATGGCACTCTGTTTTCCACCGGTGGTGACTCGCTATAGGAGGCACACCATGCACATCGTCCACCTCGGGCAATCCTGCGTACTCGTCGAGACCGGGACCGCGCGGCTGCTGCTGGATCCCGGGATCTACTCCACCGGTTTCGAGGAGCTGACTGGCCTGGACGGAATCCTGATCACCCATCAGCACCCGGATCACCTCGACATCAGCCGGCTGCCCGCTTTACTGGCCGCGAACCCAGCGGCGCGGCTGCTGGCGGACCCGGGCTCGGCGCCGCTGCTGGCCGGGGCGGGCATCGCGCATCAGATAGTCGGGCCTGGTCAGCGTCTGGAGATAGGCGGGACGGCGGTCGAGGTCGTCGGCGGGGAGCACGGGGTGATCCACCCAGATATCCCGGTGGTCCCGAACAACGGCTACCTCATCGAGGGCGAGGAACGCGTCCTGCACCCTGGTGACTCGTTCAGCTCACCCGCTCAGCCGGTGGACCTGCTGCTGCTACCCACCGCCGCTCCGTGGCTGAAAATCTCCGAAGCCGTGGACTACCTGCGCGCCGTGGCCCCGCCATTAGCCGTGCCGATTCACCAGGCACATCTGGCCACGCCGGACAAGTACTACGGGCTATTCCGCGAACTCGCCCCCGCTGGCACCGATATCCAGATCGCCATCCCTGGCGAGCCAATCAAACTTCTCGCCTGAATCAAGACCGTGACCCGGACAACAATCGGGGGTGCCGACCCGGCTTGGTCGGCACCCCCGATTGGGTTTTCTCCGGTGAAACCCCCGCGACTACTTCGTCGCCGGAACCACCTGGCTGAGGATGTCCCCGGTGTCACCCAGCACTGGCAAACCCTGAAGCAGGTTGGTCAGCACGGACGGGAGTGAGGTGGTGGGTAGCGCAGGCACCGCTGGCAACCCGAGCGCGGAGATTTCCGGCAGCAGGTTGAATGACGGGATCCCCGTCTGCGCGGCGGCGGGATCCTTGCGAGCCGACGCGGCGATCATCTCCTTCATCACACCGGCGTTGCCGCCGTTGAGCAGGAGCGGGTTCTTCTCGATCGAGTAGGCGTTGCCGTTAACCGTTCCCCGGAACCCGGCGGTGCCGACGATGTTGCTGATGACCGTGGTGTCGGCATCGATCGTCTTGGCGGTCCGGTTGATGTCATCGGCCTGGTTTGTGGCTGTCACGACACGGCTTCTGATGTCGTAGACGTTGTCGAGCGTCGCGGCGAGCTCACCATCGATCGAGTGAACCAGAGAGTTGATCGACTTGGCGTTACCCAGAACGGTGACCAGGTTCGGCGCGATGGTATGGACAGCGGCGTTGATCGTCAGAACCGAGGCGTTGATGTCCTTCGCCGACTTGTTGATCGGGCCGACAGTCTCGCCAACGTTCTTGAGCGAGTTGTCGATCCTGGCGGCGCTTTCAGTGATACGGCCGATGGTCGTGCTGAGGTTGGCGGCCGCATCCCGGATCTGGTTGGCCGTGTCCTCAACCTTGGTCAGGACAGGAACCGTGTTCAGCTTGCTGTTGATCGGCGTCAGCGAGCTGTTGATGACACCGACCCGGCTCTCAATCCGGTTGGCGGCGGCCAGGATACCGGTCAGGAAGATTACTGCGGTGAGTGCCCAGAGGATCACGATGACCAGCATGATCCCCGGGAGAGCGGTGGATGTTAAGCGTCGCATTATCCTCCCCTCCTACGGGCGGCACTTGAACGGAGGCAGCAGGGACGCCACCGGCGAGCTGCAGATGTTGACCAGGTGCTTCTCAGCCTCGAAGAGCTGCAGGTTGATGTTGAACAGGTCCTGC
>DASTBN010000636.1:0-10399 GCA_035712045.1 Pseudonocardiaceae bacterium | reverse complement strand
GATCCGTTCATGCGGTCGGCTGTTGAGGCCATGGAGTTCACCCGTCGCGCCGAAGCTAGCGAACTTGGCCCGAGGACACTTGAGCACATCGAATCTGTAGTCTCCGGTATAGCGGCTTCTTTTGCTCATACACCGCCGGGCGAATTATTCGTCAAGACCCGTTGGTACCGCCACGAGGTCGAGGATCTTATTTCCGGGAAGCACACCTTACGTGAGGGAAGAGAACTATTCCGTCATGCTAGCTGGTTAAGCGTCATTCTCGCATGGCTGTCGAACGACCTGGGTGATCCAGTCGCCGCCGATGCGCATTGTCTGGACGCCTGGGAGCATGGCTGGCAAGCGGAGGACAACGAGATTTGCGCTTGGGCAATGGACGCCAAGGCTACCGTTTCTACGTACAATAATAAGCCTTTTGCCGCAAAGAATGCGGCCGGGCGTGGCCTCCAGCAAGCGCCCCGGAGAAGCGCTGCGGTCGTGCGAGTCAGCGCTCAGCTTGCTCGGGCGTACGCCAAACTCGGTCAGACTGACCAGTTCGAGAATGTACTGAGAGACGCTAAATTAAAACTTGACCAGCTCGATTATCAAAGTTCTGGATTGTTCTCGGCGGATTCCGGGCGACCGGCTTCCTACGCGGCCTCTTCCTACATTTGGCTTGGCTAGCCTAGCAGGGCCGTGCCGTACGCCAAAGAAGCAATTTCCTTCTATCGAGACGTTGGTCTATCTCAGCGCTCGCCAACTAGAGAAGCCATATCCCGACTAGACCTCGCGTTGGCGCACGCCGAACTCGGCCAACCCGACGATGCAGCCGAACAGGTAGAGCATGCGCTGAGCTCGGAGCGCATGACCGGATCAATACTGAGTCGGCTCGGTGATCTGATAGCGAGTATGCAACGCAGGTATCCTCAGCTTGGAACGACGAAAGAGCTGGCCGGTCAGCACAGAAGAATGGCGGCTAGACTGGATCGCCGTGAGTTGCCGGGCTCGCCAGCTGATGAAACAGTTGGGAGGGTAGGTCATCACGGTTGACCTCTGTCACAGTAATCAATTCGATGTCACTTCTCCGCTTCAACGCATCGGTCACTGGGTGCTCGCTGACATGAACCGTAGCCACCACGGCTGCGGGGCGGGCAAAAATTGTTTCGATGGATTGCGTGAAATCGGCAGATGTCAGCTCCATGCGGGCGATCTCGTCAATAATCGCCACGCCATCTTGATCTCGTGCAAGCCGGGCCGCCCTCTGCAGGGCCACAAGCGCAACCTGTTCAAATGCTACTTTATCAACACCGAAGCGGCCCACCCGAATACCTGTGTCGAAGTCCTGGTGAGCTATCCACGCTTCTGGACCTGCCAAATCATGGACTTTGAATCCGATCCGCCGCCCGTCGCTGCCGACCACCTCACGGGTAACGAAGCCGCCAACCGGCACGCCGGCACCCGCAAGTAGTTTTACCAACTGCTCTACAACAGTGGTCTTACCCACCTTGGGTGGGCCTTCGAGAAGGAGACGGAAAGGATGGAGTGCGGTTCGGTCTGCGCCCATGGTAAGCAAGGCTAGCCATTAACCGCCGCACCACCATCTTCGAGATGGACCAGCCGACGGCCGAGGTGGGCGGGCGCGCGGTCGAGTTCGGCCGGGCCCAGCCGGTACGGTGGTGCGTCGCGATCGCCGTTCTGGCTCTTCCGTTGGGTGATACCTTCGTTACACAGCGCAGTCTCGATTAGCTCTGGCAGGGGGAGCAAGCATGGCACGCGTCGGGCTGATGACCCTTTCCGATGGACGCGACTTCGTCCACAACGACATCAAGCGGTTCGCCCATGACGTCGAAGCCGGCATCGCCGGGGCGCTGGAGGAAGCCGGGCACGAGGTCATCCGCGCGGCGGAGCCGATCTGGACCAACACGCTGGCCACCACCGAGGCCCGCCGGGTCGCTGACGCGCGGCCCGATCTCACCATCTTCAACTACCCGGTGTGGGCGTTCCCGCACTTCACCATGCTGGCCGCGGCCGCCACCCCGGGCCCGCTGCTGCTGTTCTCCAACATCGACCCGCAATACCCCGGGATGGTCGGCATGCTGGCCGGCGGCGGCGGGCTGGACCAGATCGGCCGCCCGCACACCCGGGTGTGGGGCGACGTGGCCGACCCCGCCGTGCGGGAGCGGGTCCTGGAGACGATTCGCGCAGCGACAGCGGTGTCAAGGCTGGCGGGCAGCACGTTCGGCCGGATCGGCGGGCGCCCGATGGGGATGTACACCGCGGTCGCCGACACCGACCAGTGGATGAGCTCGTTCGGGGTGGACGTCGAGGAGGTCGACCAGTGGGAGATCGTGCGGCGCTCGGCCGGCATCGAGCAGTCCCGGGTGACCGCCGGGCGGGAGTGGCTGGAACGGCATGCGGGCAAGGTGCACTACGACGGCAAGCAGCTGACGCCTGAGCTGCTGGAACGCCAGATCCGCTCCTACCACGCCGTCCGGGAGCTGATCGAGGAGTGGAATCTCGACTTCAGCGGGATTAAGGGCCAGCCCGAGCTGACCACCCACTTCACCACCATGGACGTCACCGAGGCATTCCTCAACGACCCCTACGACTGGGAAGGCCCCAAGCCCACCCACGTCTGCGCTACCGAATCCGACATGGACGGTGCGCTCACCATGCAGCTGCTCAAGGGCCTCACCGGCACCCCGGTGCTCTTCGCCGACGTCCGGCACTACCACGCCGACCGGGACATCTGGGATTTGTGCAACTCCGGCCAGCACGCCACCTGGTACGCCGCCCGCAGTGACGATCCCCTGGAAAACCTGCGGAACGTGCACCTTTATCCCGAGATCTTCTACTTCCCCGCTGGCGGGGCCTCGGTGTCGTTTTTCGCGGCACCCGGGCAGGCCACCTTCGCCCGGCTGACCCGGATGGGCGGCCGGTACCGGATGCACGTCGCGCACGGCGAATTCGAGTGCTACGACGACGCCACCAATGAGGCGCTCGCCCGCCAGTCGACGTTCGAATGGCCGCACGCGTTCGCCCGGCTGAAGGTCGGCGCCAGTGAGTTCCTGTCCGAATTCGGGGCCAACCACATTCACGCCGTACCCGGTGACTACGTCGCCGAGCTACGCGCGGTGTGCCGGATGCTCGACATCGACTGGGCGGGCCTGGGCGAAGCCCGATGAGCGCCGAGAGCTCGCTGCTGCTTGGTGTCGACATCGGCACCGCCAGCTCCAAGGGCGTGCTGGTCCGGGGCGACGGCACCATCGTCGCGACCACGACCCGGGCCCATGAGGTGTCGATGCCCCGCCCCGGCTGGGTCGAGCACGACGCGCTGGCGGTGTGGTGGGCGGACTTCACCGGGATCAGCCGGCAGCTCATGGCGACCGTGCGCGAACCGCTCGCCGCGGTCGGCGTCAGCGGCATCGGCCCGTGCCTGCTCCCGGTCGACGCCGAGGACCAGCCCCTGCGGCCCGCGATCCTCTACGGGGTCGACACCCGCGCCCAGGCCGAGATCCAGCAGCTCACCCAGGAGCTGGGCGAGCAGACCATCCTGGAACGTTGCGGTTCGGTGCTCACCTCCCAAGCGGTCGGGCCCAAGCTGGCGTGGCTGCGCGCCAACGAGCCCGAGGTGTGGTCCGCCACCCGCCGCGTCCTGATGGCCAGCAGTTTCCTGGTCCGCCGGCTGACTGGCAGCTACGTGCTGGACCATCACTCAGCGAGCCAGTGCACCCCGATGTACGACCCGGTGGAGCACCGCTGGATCGAGGAGTGGACCAAGCTCATCGCTCCCGGGCTTGAGCTGCCCCGGCTGCGCTGGCCCTCCGAGGTGGTCGGCGAGGTGCGGGCAGGCGCCGCTGAGCAGACCGGCATCCCGGCTGGCACACCGGTGGTAGCCGGCACGATCGACGCCTGGGCGGAGGCCACCAGCGTCGGCGTCACCGCGCCCGGTGACATGATGCTGATGTACGGGTCGACGATGTTCCTGGTCCAAGTGCTGGATCAGCCGCGCCGTCACCCGAAGCTGTGGGGCACCGTAGGCACCTTCCCCGGCACGAACAACCTCGCCGCCGGGATGGCCACCGCTGGCGCGGTCACCGACTGGATCCGCAGGCTGACCGGGGAGCCCTCGTTCGACCCGCTCGTCGCCGAGGCCCACCAGTCGCCACCCGGGTCGCATGGCCTGCTGATGCTGCCCTACTTCGCTGGTGAGCGCACTCCCCTGTTCGACCCGGACGCCCGGGGCGTGCTCGCCGGGCTGACCTTGCGGCACACCCGCGGGGACATCTACCGGGCCGCGCTGGAAGCCACCGCCTACGGAGTGCGGCACAATCTGCACACGATGCGGGAGGCCGGTGGCCAGGACCGCCGGCTGGTCGCGGTGGGCGGGGGAACCAAGGGCGGGCTGTGGACCCAGATCGTCTCCGACGTGCTCAACACCCCGCAGCAACTGCCCTTCCAGACCATCGGCGCTTGCCTCGGCGACGCGATCCTCGCCGCGATGGGGATCGGGCTCTCACCGGAGATGGCCCAGTGGAATCCCATCGCGACCACGATCGAGCCACGGCCGGACGCGGCGGCGGCCTACGACCCTTACTACTCCCTCTACCGGGAGCTGTACCCGAGCACCAGAGCGATCGCCCACGCACTCGCCAAAGAACAGCATCGTCACACGTTCCCGGTGGCCGACACCGAGCCCCGCAATCCGCACCGAATCGGAGGTAGTTGATGGTCGCGTCGATATTCCAGCCCAAGGTGAGCACGCGCCGCGTGTATGCCATGGGCGCCTTGGCGGCGGTACTGTTCGGTTACGACATCGCCATCATCGGGGCGGCTCTGTTGTTCATCAAGAACGATCTGCCGCTGACCGACTGGTGGAACGGTGCGGTGGGCGCCGCCGTGATGTTGGGCGCGATGGTCGGGGCGCTGGGCAGCGGTCCCCTGGCTGATCGTCAGGGACGGCAGCGGATCCTGCTGGCGGCTGCGGTGCTGTTCGCCATCGGAGCCGTGGGTAGCGGTGTCGCGATGTGGGTGGAGATGCTGGTGTCGTTCCGCTTCCTCCTCGGGCTGGCCATCGGGATCGCGTCGGTGACGGTTCCCCTCTACCTGGCCGAGATGGCACCCGCCGGGAAGCGCGGCGCGATCACGTCCCTGAACCAGTACATGATTATCGCGGGGGTGGTCCTAGCCTCGGCCGTCGGTTACGGGCTGGCGTTCGCCAGTAAATGGCAGTGGCAAGGGATGCTGCTCATCGGCGTGATCCCGGCGGTCGTGCTCATCATCGGGATACTCGGCATGCCGGACACCCCCCGGTCCCTGGTGAGACGCGGGCACCCCGAGCAGGGACGCGCGGTCCTGCTCAGCCTGCGCGGTGACCCCGCGCAGGCTGACCGCGAGCTCACCGAGATCGTGGAACTCGAGCGTCAGGAAAGCACGCGCACTCGCGCCCGCCTGTTCGTTCCCTGGGTGCGCCGGTTGCTGCTGCTGGGTGCCCTGCTGGCCATCTTCCAGCAGATCACCGGGATCAACGCGATCGTCACCTACCAGCCGACGGTGCTCACCGGCTTAGGGATGGATACGAGGGAGGCGCTGCTGTTCGGATTGTTTAACGGGCTGGTGAACGTACTGACCATTACGGTCGTCATTTGGTCGAAGGTCGTCGACCGGCGCGGCCGCAAACCCATCTTGCTGGCTGGCCTGGTGGGCATGTCGGCTAGCCTGCTCGCCCTCGGCGTCGCGGTGCTGACTCTCCCCGTCAGCTCGCCCGCGCTGCTGATCATCGCGATCGTGGCCATCGTGCTGTTCACCAATACCTTCTCCGCCACGTGGGGCCCGGTGCTGTGGGTGCAGCTGGCCGAGATCTTCCCGCTCGCCGTCCGCGGATCGGCGATGGCCATCGCCACCCTCTTCAACTGGCTGGCCGCCTTCCTGGTGACCTTGACTTTCCCCCATCTCACCGCGCTCGCCGGCACGGGCAGCGTCTTCATCGCCTACGCCCTCGCCGGTGTGGTGATCTTCCCCATCGTGTGGCGGATGGTGCCCGAGACCAAGGGTCGCAGCCTGGAATCCCTCGAAGCGGAGTTCCGCAACGGCACCCGGCTCGGGATCACCGAACGCACCACCGCTGCGGGCGCGTCATGACCGTCAACTACGGCCCCTACGGTTCGAGTCTCCGGGATCTGCCACGACTGCGCCGCACCCGGCGGCGCCGCGCGTCCAGCTGGGACCGTACCGGCGGCAACGACGACCGGCTCACCCTCGCCCCCGGTGACACCGCGACCCTCGCGGATATCGGGGGTGCCGGCACCATCAACCACATCTGGGTGACTGTCGCCAACGAGAAGATGGTCAGAAATCCGTGGATGTGCGAACCCGATTACCTGCGCCGACTCGTCCTGCGCGCCTATTGGGACGGTGAGGAGCATCCTAGCGTCGCGGTGCCTTTAGGTGATTTCTTCGGCGTCGGGCACGGCCGCACCACCAACTTCGTTTCCGCTCCGCTCCAGATGAGCCCCGAGGACGGCAAGGGCTTCAACTGCTTTTTCCATATGCCCTTCGGCACCGGCGCCAGGCTGGAAATCGCGAGCGAGCTCACCCACGAAACGGTATTTTTCTACTACTACATCGATTACGAGGAACTCGACGAGCTCGAAGACGGTATCGGGCGCTTCCACGCCCAGTGGCGCCGCAGCAACCCCTGCTCAGGAATCCCTCAGGGGACCGAGAGCAACGCCGACTTCCTGCTGAGCGGGGAAAATCTCGATGGGAAGAGCAACTACACGATCCTTGACGCAACCGGCCACGGCCACTATGTCGGATGCGTGCTCAACATCCACAATCTTCGCGACACCAACGAGTGGAACTGGTATGGCGAGGGCGACGACATGATTTTCATCGATGGACAGATGTGGCCGCCCGCGCTCCACGGCACCGGAACCGAGGATTACTTCAACACCGCCTGGTGCCCGACGCAGGCCTATCACGCGCCGTATCACGGCATCACCTTGCCCGGCGGTGACAACTGGAGCGGGCAGATCAGCCTGTACCGCTTCCATATCGAGGACCCCGTGCCATTCGAGCGCTCCATCCGGGTCAGCATCGAACACGGCCACGCCAACAAACGCAGTGACGACTACTCCTCCGTGGCCTACTGGTACCAGGCCGAGCCACACCAGCCGTTCGACCTCGAACCCGCCGAGCGGCGCGTGCCGCGGACCCGGTGACACGAGCTCACCATGAGCGCCGACGGTTTCGACGCGGTCGTGGTCGGATCCGGGCCGAACGGCTTGGTCGCGGCTGTGGTCATGGCCGAGGCGGGGTGCCGGACGCTGCTGGTGGAAGCCGCTGAGACGACCGGCGGCGGGCTGCGCACCGAAGAGCTGACCCTGCCTGGCTTCCGCCACGATGTGTGCGCGTCGGTGCTCCCACTGGCCCTCGCGTCGGCCGCGTTCCGCGCGCTGCGGACACAGGACGACGGGGTGCGCTGGGCCCACCCGCCGGTGGCCGCCGCCCACCCGCTCGATGACCGCGACGCGGTCCTGGTGCATCGCGACCTCACCACCACAGCGGCCGGGCTCGGCACCGACGGGTGGCGCTGGCGAGCCACCATCGGCGCCACCGCTAAGGCGGGAAACCCGCTGGTCGACTCGTTGCTGGCGCCCCTGGATCTGCCACCGCGGGCCCCGCTGGCGCTCGCTCGTTACGGTGCGATCGGGGCATTACCGGCTACCTGGGCAGCGCGCGCCGTCTTCGGTGGCGAACGCGCCCGCGCGGCCTTCGCCGGTATGGCCGCCCACTCTGTACTCGATCTGCACTCCCCCATCACCGCCGGTTACGGGTTGCTGCTCGCCGCGCTCGCCCATCAGGTGGGCTGGCCGGTCGTCGAGGGCGGATCCCAGCGCCTGGCCGATGCGCTGGTCACCCGACTGCGCCGGCACGGTGGTGAGGTGGCAACCGGCACCCTGGTGCGCTCCCTCGCTCAGCTGCCGGCCGCTGGCACGATCCTGCTCGACATCACCCCGCGCCAGTTCCTGGCTATCGCCGGGGACCGGCTGCCTGGCGGGTATCGCCGCGGTTTGGAGCGGTTCCGGTACGGGTCGGGGGTATTCAAGCTCGACTGGGCTCTAGATGGGCCGGTGCCCTGGAGGGATCGCTCGGTGGCTTCGGCCGCGACGGTGCACCTAGGCGGGACACTCGAGGAGATCACCGCCGCCGAGCGGGATGTCATGCGCGGCCGGCATCCCGCACGCCCGTTCGTGCTGCTCGTGCAGCCTTGCGTGGCGGATCCGAGCCGGGCGCCGGGGAGCGCGCACACGCTCTGGGCGTACTGCCATGTCCCGAACGGATCGGATCTCGACATGACCGCCGCCATCGAGGCCCAGATCGAGCGGTTCGCGCCCGGCTTCGCCGACCGCGTGCTGGCCCGCCACGCCATGGGACCAGCGGCGTTTGAGGCGCACACAGCGAACGCGGTGGGTGGCGATATCGGCGGCGGGTCGGCCGACGTGCGCCAGTTCATCGCCCGGCCGGTGCTGTCCCCCTGCCCATGGCGCACCCCGCTGCCGGGTGTGTACCTGTGCTCGGCGAGCACTCCTCCCGGCGGCGGGGTCCATGGCATGGGCGGCTGGCACGCGGCCCGGCTGGCGCTGCGGGACACCCGGGCATGAGATGGGTGGCACACTACCAGCGTGCGAGAATTGCGGACGCTGCCCAAAGCGCATCTCCACCTGCATCTCACCGGTTCGGCGCGGCTGAGCACAATACGCGAACTCGCCCAGAAATATCGCATCAGCCTCCCGCCCTCGCTGATGGATAAGCAACTCGGTGGTGCCGCGGGCGGCCAGGACTGGTCCTATTTTCAGGGTCTATACGACGCGGCCAGGCAAACAATCCGCTCCGGGGAGGATGTGCGGCGGATCATCGGGGAGGCGGCCGAGGACGACGCTGCCGAGGGCTCCAGATGGCTGGAGCTGCAAGTCGACCCGAGCTCCTACGCACGCTATTTCAATGGGCTGGAGCCAGCGGTGGAGGTCATGCTAGCCGCGTGCCGGGACGCGGCTCAGCTCACTGATATCGGGATTGGCCTGGTGCTCGCGGTGAGTTGGGGTGCGTCACCCACGTGGGCGGAGGAACTCGCGCGGGTCGCGGCACGGTACGCGCACCACGGCGTCGTCGGTTTCGGCATCTCCAACGACGAGCGGCTGGGCGAGCCGGAGACGTTCGTACCCGCCGCTCGAATCGCCCGTGACGCCGGCTTGCTCATGGTGCCGCACGGGGGTTTCTATACCGGCCATTGGCATGTCCGCCGTTGTGTCGAACTGCTCGGGGCCAGCCGGATCGGGCACGGAATCACCGCCACGGCAAGTCCGCGGACACTGGAGATTCTGCGCCGTAAGGAGGTGACTATGGAGATCTGCCCTACTTCGTATGTCCCACTCGGCGTTCTTCCCGCAGTGGCCCAGGTACCTATCATCGCATTTCACGAGGCTGGTGTACCGGTAGCGTTAGGAGCCGATGATCCGTTGATTTTCGGTACCCGGCTCACTGGGCAATATGAAATCGTGCGGGACACGCATGGTCTGGGCGACGGTGCCCTTGCCGCTCTGGCCCGCCAGTCGGTACGCGCCTCCTCAGCACCCCCGGAGGTGGCGGCACGGCTTCTCGCTGACATCGACCGGTGGACGAGGTGAGCTACTCGGATCCAGTACTTCCGGTTCGGTCACTGAGCGTTGTGTCAGATTATCCACTGGGCTCACGCGGAGCCGGAGGATTCAGACGCGAGGGTCCAAGGTGATTGAGGAGATCCTGCCCGCTGAGGTGGCCAGCGCCGAGGCGTTCGACGACCCACCTGAGGCACTGCTGTATCCGGAGGAAGCAGCGGCGATCAGCCGCGCTGTGGATAAGCGGCGCCGTGAGTTCCGCACCGTCCGCCATTGCGCCCGGCGTGCGCTACACCAGCTCGGCCTTCCCCCAGCGCCGGTGCTACCTGGTGAGCGCGGGGAGCCGCAGTGGCCAGTGGGCGTCGTGGGAAGCATGACCCACTGCGCTGGTTATCGGGCCGCGGCACTCGCCCGCAGCTGTCAGTTACTCACGCTGGGAATCGATGCCGAACCACATGAACCGTTGCCCGCGGGGGTGTTGGACGCCGTCAGCCTGGACCGGGAACGGCGCGCCCTGTCCCGGCTGGCGGCCGCTGATCCGGCGACCTGCTGGGACCGGGTCCTGTTCTGTGTCAAGGAATCCGTGTACAAGGCATGGTTCCCGCTGACCCGCAGCTGGCTAGGGTTCGAGGATGCCGCCGTCACCATCAACCCCGGCAGCACCGATCCCGCTACAGGCACGTTCGACGTGCGGTTGCTGGTGACCGCGCCGGCCGCCACCGTCCCGCCGCTGACTCACCTGCACGGCCGCTGGCTGCGTCGCG
>DASTBN010000635.1:0-5352 GCA_035712045.1 Pseudonocardiaceae bacterium | reverse complement strand
GGCCGGGGACGGGCGATCCCCGCGATAAGCGGCGCAACGATCCTCGGCGCTTTGGGCATCCGCCCGTGGGTGATGCGTTCGATGGTGAAAGGCCCGGTGGCGATGGCGCGTTCGGTGTCTCTGTTGCAGTGGCAGCCATCGCCAAGCAGTCGCCACACACGGTGCCAGCGATCCTGCCGCGCGGCAAGGCGGGGATGATCGGAGCGGACATGTTCCAGGAACAGCAGCCGCCCATCCGGTCTCAGGGTCCGCGCGATCTCCGACAGCGTCTGTGCGGGATCCACCACGGTGCAGAGCACCAGGGTGGCCACCACCGTGTCAAAGGACGCATCGGGGAACGGCAGATTCTCCCCAGCGGCATCGACCACCCGGGCCGGGCGCTCCCGCTGGGCGGCACGTGCCCGTAGCCTCCTGGCCATATGCGGGCTCGGCTCGATGAGGACCAGCTCGGTCACGGTGTCCGGGTAGTAACCCATATTGAGTCCAGTGCCGGCACCAATCTCCGCTGTCGCCCCCCGGGCGTGGGTCAGCAAGTCCCCGCGCCGACCGGCCAGGCCGGCCCGCTCGGATCCTCGCAGCAGCCACTCATAACCCGCCGCGAACAACCGGCTATACACCGCCCGGCAGGCACCTCCCCCGATGATCATCACCACCGCTCCTCATCCCGCCCCGCAAGGTTACCCACCGCCAGCCCCACCCCGCTGCCAGCCAGCAGCTCGCGCCACTGCCGGGGAAAGCCGCCGCGTAGCTCCTGCGGTTTATCCCGCTCTCGCGTTTCAAATCCGGCGGGGTACGCCGGGTGCTATGGGCAGGGCGGCTCCGTTAATGCCGTGGCGGGTGTAGCGGAGTGGAGTAACCCGCAGGTCACTGTCGGTAGTTGTCCCGTGAGGTTGAGGGCCGTCCTCTACCAGGTTCATAGACAGGTTCTGTTCACCGTCGGCGAGCAGCGTTTCCTTCCTTAACACTGGTGGCCGGGGTTAGGAGCGTTGTCATGGGTCAGGTCTGGCCATTGACCGGGGGGGTCGAGGAGCTTCAGCTCATCCAGGCGGCGATGCCGCGGCGGGCCGAAGGTTCTCGCGGGGTGGTGCTGGCGGGGGCGGCAGGGGTGGGCAAGACCCGCCTTGCCCGGGAAGCGCTGGCGTTAGCGAAGAGCCGGGGGGCGATGATCCGGTGGGCGACCGGGACCGCCTCGGCGCACGAGCTGCCGCTGGGCGCGTTCGCCTCCTTACTGGGGCGGCTGGAGGGGGATCCGGCCCAGGTACTTGCGCAGGCCAGCAAAGCACTGCTCGCGGGCGGCGACGGTGGCGAGGTGGTGCTCGGTGTGGATGACGCGCACCTGCTGGATGAGACGTCGGCGCTGTTGGTGCATCAGCCCGTGCTGGATCGTGCGGTGACCTTGGTGATCACGGTGCGCACCAGGGAGCGGACGCCGGACGCGGTCACAGTGCTATGGAAGGACGGGCATCTGGAGCGCCTGGAGGTCGGGCCGCTGTCCGAACCGGAGACCGCCGCCCTGCTGGAGGCGGTGCCGGGCAGGCAGATGGACAGCGTCAGCGCCGCCGGAATGTGGGTGTTGGCCAACGGCAACGCGCTGTTCCTTCGGCAGCTGGTCGATGGCGAGCTGGAGAGCGATCATCTGCGGCTGGTGGATGGGGTGTGGCGCTGGTCGGGGACACCAGCGGTGTCCGCAGAGCTGATCGAACTGGTGGACACTCGGATGGGCCAGTTGTCCGATCCGGTGGGTCAGATTGTCGATGTGCTCGCCTTCGGCGAGCCACTGGGCGTCAGCGTGCTGACCGCGCTGACCGACGCGGCATCGGTAGAACAGGCCGAACTGCGCGGGTTGGTGAGCGTGGAGCGGGACGGTCGGCGGCTACACACCCGCCTGGCCCACCCGCTCTACGGTGAGGTCCGCCGGGCTCGCGCCGGACAGTACGGGCCCGGCGGCTACGGGGCCGTATCGCCCAAACCCTCGGCGACACCGGCGCCCGCCGCGCGGATGACACCCTGCGCCGTGCGGTACTCACGCTGGATTCCGAACTCCCGCCGGATCCGCACCTGCTCACTACCGCGGCCGGGGACGCTGCCCGGTTACTTGATCTCCCGCTCGCCACCCGGTTAGGCCGCGCCGCAGCGGCTGCCGGAGGTGGCTTCCCGGCGCAGATGATCGTGGTGTCCGCGCTGAACGGGTTAGGTCTGGAGCTGAGGCCGAGTTAGCCGCGCTGACGGAGCTAGCCCGGACCGACACTGAGTTGGTTCGGGCCACGATCCCGCGAGTAATCCGCCTGATCTGGTGGAAGGCGCGCCCTGACGAGGCACAAGCCGCGCTGCACACGGCCGAGGCGAGCATGGGCGAGGTCCGCGCGCGGCTGCAGCTGACGGTGCTGCGCACGGAACTGGAGGTCGGGCTCGCCCGCCTGGTGTGCGCCATGCGATCTGCGGAAGCGGCATTGGCCTTGCCTGGACTTCCTGATGAGTCGGTGGCCATGGCCAGCGTCGGCCTCATCGGCGCCCTGGCCATGCTGGGCCGGGCGGATGAGATCGGCCCCGCCGCCGCTCGTGGCTATGCCGCAGCGGCCCGCTCCAGCGAACTCGCCTACTACCGCGCGCATCTGGTCCTAGCGCAGGTGATGAGGCTGCGCCTCGCGGGATACCTGCATGACGCGGAAGCGATCGCGCGGGAGTTCCGTGACCGCGCCAAAGGCCACGTGCTCGGCAGCGAGATCGGCAGCTGTGTGCTCGGGGAGGCCGAGCTCGCGCGGGGACGGGTGAGCAGCGCGCTGCGCTGGCTGCGGGAAGCCCGCGCGGGCCTGGGTGATGTCCCCGGCTGGAACTACATCTGCCTGATATCGCTGACACGGGCACTCGCGCTCTCCGGTGAGCTCACCATGGCGCGCACGGCGCTAGCCGATATGCGGGCGCAGCGGCACCCCGCAGCGCTGTATCTCGAGCCCGAGGCGATGCTGGCCCGGGCGTGGGACTGCGCCGCCGAGGGCGCGGTCACCGACGCGATCACGATCACCCGGGAGGCGGCCGCCCTCGCCGCCGACCGCGGGCAGCTCGCCCACCAGGTCTTGGCGCTGCACACCGCAGTCTGCCTCGGCGAGCGCACCCTCGCCCACGATCTGAGTCGGCTGGCCACACGGGTGGATGGCCCCCGTGCCCCGGTCGCCGCCGCGCACGCCGCCGCACTGGCCGCTGGCGACACCGACGCCCTCCAGATCCCGCCCCTTCAGGGATGAATAGCTACCTTTGAGGAGGTCTCTGCGTTTCCAGCCTACAAATTCCCCTGGAGCTATGGCTAGAACTCCGACGCTGGGTGATGAAAATTGAGCCTCAAAAGCTTATACCTGAATTCATCAATATCTCGATCCTGTCGGTTTCCTTTTCCTCGGACGTCGCAGCCAAACAACCACCACCAGACCTACCGCAAGGAGGATCGAACTCCCCAAGAGGATCAGCCTGAGGGGGACGCTGGTGTTCGTTGCCGTGCCGGTCCCGGTGAGAGGTTGCGCCTCGGTATGAGGCTCCGATGACAGATCCGGCGTCGCGCTGGGGGCGGTGATTTGGTATGCCTGCGGACTGGTGAAGAATACCGAGGTAGTGAAGTTGCGGGTCACGTCGCTGAAGTCAGTGACGCATCGTAGAGTTATGTCATACTTGCCGGGCACAACCGGTACGCCGATGAGGTTGGAAAATTCTCCGAAACTCAGGGCGAACGGGGCCTTGAAGGGTTGAGTGTTGGAGAAGCCGTCCGGCGTGGTGCCCGAGATCGTACCGACAAATTCATTCGTCCGCCCAGGGACATTTGGCCCGGCAACAACGATGTTGTAGCCGGTGGTATCGTGATCATTGGGACACGGCGCTGAAGTGGTTCCATTCATACGGGTTGTGACCAACCCGTATGGCGGGGTTATGGACAGGGTGCCATCGCCCGGCGCGGCGTTGGCCGCTACGGTCGGGATCGCCACTGCCGCGCCGCTGGCGGCGAAGACGACCGCGCCCGCCGCGAGTCGGCGAATGAATTTAACGGAATTCATGGTTCAACTCACTCTCACGTTTCAGGGGAGACACGCTCCGAGTCACGGCGTCTGGATGGCGATCGGACCACGCGGACCGGCAAGAGACCGGATGGCCAGAACGTCTCGGGCTGCGGGCAAAGCCATGAGTTCGCTCCGACGAACGTCGACGCGAACGGATGCTTGCCGATATATGTGACGCAAGCGCTTGAAGAGCAGGCGCATCTGATCGGGAAAACCGGCGGGTTTGGCGGAGAACCGTCAATCCCTCGGAGGGTGGCCAGATCCCAGCGCCGAACCGGTGCAGGGCGGCGATCGCGGAACTGGCCAGGACATCGCCGCAGGACGGCTGCCGCCATGCTCGTCCATCGGTGGTCATCAGGGGCGGCCGTCTGTGACCGCAGCGATGTCCAGCCGGGGCCGGTTAGCCGGAATTCAGGTCTGCCGACGGGCGCCGAGCTGGCCACTGATTGGAGTTGTTCAGCGCGCTGTGACGGCCGCTTCCGCATCCGGTAGCCCTCCAGGGCAAAAACCGCGTCACGGCCTTCGGCGCGATCGATCCCCAGCTGCGCACGGGAAATCCCCGCATGTTCCGGCCGGAATCCTCCGGCCAGGATTCGGGTGGTCATGAGGAGAGCTGTCTCCGGGTCAGGCTCTCCTCGCGACGGCGACCGTGAGTACGACGGCAATACGGATGATCGGTTCCAACTAGCGGTGAGCGGGAATCGGTGCCCCGAAACCGATTCCCGCTCACGAGCGGTTTCTTAGGTGGCGGCCAGATGTGCATTCCGTAGGGGATGAGTCGCCTGACTAATGGTCATCACGGCCGACTTGGACCCTTACGGTTTTCGACGTCGACGACGTGAATGCGTTCGAGTCGTCGGGGGTGAACATCGCGGTCAGCGAGTGCGTGCCCCTGGTCAGCTTCGCTGTGATCAACACAGCGAGACCCCCGACGCGCACCGGCACCGGGTCACCCAGCGCCCTGGTCTTGCCGTTGAACTTGTCCTTGAACTGGACGGTTCCGGTCGCACCGGGGGGCGACACTATTGCGGCAAGTATTGAGCAGTTCCCTGGGGGAGCCTGCTGACCAGCGACGATGCCTAGTATTTCACAGACGAAGTGCGGAAGCCCGACGGTCGGCTGGAACAGCGCGGTCTTCGTCGCCTCCGCACCCGCCGGCGGCGTCGGCGTCACCCCCGGGCTCGGCGTCGGCGTCCCCGCAACCGGCGTCGGCGTCCCCGCAACCGGCGTCGGCGTCACCCCCGGGCTCGGCGTCGGCGTCCCCGCAACCGGCGTCGGCGTCACCCCCGGGCTCGGCGTCGGCGTCCCC
>DASTBN010000634.1:0-16810 GCA_035712045.1 Pseudonocardiaceae bacterium | reverse complement strand
CTCGGGCAGGCCGCCGAGGCGCTGGGCGGCGCCAAGACCCGGGCGTTCACCACCTCCCTGCCCAGCGGCGCGAGGGTGCGGGTGCATTGCAAGCCGAGCTGGAATGAATCGGCGGCTATCGGTGGAGTGGTGCAGGTACAGCCGCTGGCCACCGAACCGGCGGCCGGCTCGGCGAATCGCGGGGCGCCCACCCGCGCGTACACCATGCCCGGTGTGGCCGGTTCCAGCATGCTGTGGGTGCGGTGCTGCCAGGACGTCGAGGCGCATCGGCGGGCCGGCGAGTGGCTGGACCTGGCGGGCGAGGCCGGAGTCGGCAAGCTGACGGTGGCGCAAGGCGTGCACCTGGCGGGCGCTCCCGGCGCGCACCTGCGGGTGCTGGACGCCGACGACTGCGCCGAGGCCGAGAGCTGGCTCGGCATGGTCGCCCATGAGCTGACTCACGAAGCGGGCACGCTCATCCTGCGGCACATCGACCGGCTTCCCGCTGAGATTCTCCGGGCGCTGACCGCGCTGCTGGAGGCGGCGCGCCACGACCCCGCCCATCCGCGCGGCTGGGTCGTGGCGACCCGCGATAGTGGCACCCCGATCAGTTACGACCTGGAGAACCTGATCGCCTGCTTCCCCTCCTCTGTGCGAGTCCCGCCGTTGCGCCACCACATGGAAGATCTCCCCGAGCTGATTCGCCTGCTGACCGCGCGGCTGACCCGGGGCGGCCAGCTGAGCTGCTCGCCGCAGGCGCTGCGGCTGCTCATGCGCAACCGGTGGCCAGGCAACGTCGAGCAGTTACGCGGGATCCTGCTCAAGATCGTGGCACACCGGCGCGCCGGGGTGATCGAGCCGGCGGATTTACCCGGTGACGCGCTGACCACCGCCCGCCGGGTGCTCAGCCCGCTGGAGTCCATCGAGCGGGACGCGATCACCGAGGCATTGATCAGCACAGCCGGTAACCGTGCCGTGGCGGCCCGCCACCTCGGTATGTCCCGCGCCACCCTATACCGCAAGATCCGCTCCTACGGCATCAACGTGCCGAAGATGCCAACCAGGTGATCAGCTCTCGCCAAGCACCGCAGCGCGGATCTCAGCCAAGTGCTGCCGGACGTCCTGCGATACCTGCCGGTTCCCCTCGGCAGCCGGCTCGATGCCGAGCGCTCGCAGCAGCTGCGCGGCTGGCTCACCGGGATCACCGGTCACCCCCAGAACCGGATGAAGCCCCTGCTCAGCCAGGTGATGGAACACTAGGTTGACGATGCTCCACGGGTTGAAGGTCTCCGGGGCGATGGTCTCGTCCTGAGGCGAACCCTGCTGGCTCATCGGGCACCTCCCAACCGTCTTCTTGTCCTCACTATCTCACGGCTCCAATTCGCCCTGGTCGATCCTGGCCAGAGTGAGCAGGTTGGTCACGAGCCTGCTCATCCTGGCTACTTCGGCTGTGTTGCGCTCCAGCGTGAGGACAGCTGATGTGGGCGGATCGGGCAGAGTGAGGGCGAGGTCCAGCTCGGCGCGCATGATCGCCAGAGGGGTGCGTAGCTCATGGAAGGTGTCGGCGATCAACCGCCGGTGCTCCTCCACGCCATCCCGCAGCCGGGACAACCATCACCCGCTGGTGCCCGCGAGCCCAACGGCGATCAGTCCGGCCAGAATCAGCAGGCCGGTCACGTGACGCACGACGACATCAAGCGGGTCCGGCACGGATATCGTGACGGCGGCTAGGACGGCCACCAGGACAGCCAGATACGAAGCGGTAAGCCGGCCCTGATCGGCAGCTTCATAGCTGACCTACTCGGTACCCGACCCCCGCACGGTATGGATGATCGGTTCGTGTCCGGCCGTGTCGAGCTTGCGGCGCAAGTATCCGATGTAGATATCGGTGACATTGGACCCGCTGGAGTGGTCATGTCCCCACACGTGTCGGCCGATCTGGGACCTGTCCACACTGTCGGTCATCTCGCGCACGAGACATGAGCGACGCCCGGTCAGGCCTCGGCGAAAGACCTGCTGCTAACCGCTGGGTGGTGACTTGGGCCCGGGCTCGACGCGCGTGACTTGCTGCTGGGCGAGGTGAGCCGACTTGGCTTGAATGAACTGGTCGTAACTGGCGATCAGATCACCATCCGCGCCCACGACCCGATCCTCCGTTTCCCAGAAAATGGCATCTGGTAACTGTGAACCCGCTTCGGCATGGGCCACCGTCGTGCGATGACAGGGCACCACACGCGCAATATCCGCCTGGTGCAGACCACCGCCTCCCGCAGAGCCGCTAAGTAGTGGCCCAGCATCCGTTGCTGGTCACTGGCCATGCCATGGTCGCGAACGTAGGTGACGTGATACCCGCGGCGATCAGCAGTGGACAGATTCGGGGCGAGAGGTTCTCATCGATCAGGAACCTCACGCAGGCGGCCTCAGCGGGTAGTAGTGCTCGGCGAGCGCCTCGGCAGCGTAGTTCAGCGCCGCAGAAATGTCCTCTGGTTCGAGATCGGGACGCTCACTGATGATGTCGTCGACGCTCATTCCTCCGGCGACCATCCGTAGCACGGTGACGACGGGGAAGCGAAGGCCCCGGATGCAGGGCTGGCCATCCATCTTGTCCAGTGTTTGACCTGTGGCTTTATCGTGACAACTGTATCGGTGTGCGAACCACAGACCATGATCGTGATCAGATCTCGTCATTTTGCCGGTGCGAGTTGCGATCAAGGGCAGCGATGGTGTCAGCGTCAAGTAGCATCGGTCTATACTTTTGATCGACCGGACCGCCTGCTAGAGCCGCAGCCTTAGTGGGGGACCCTGCCACCGGGTGTGAAGACGCGCTGTCCATGCTGATGAGTGGGCACGCCTCGTTGGTACTCGTACGCAGTTGCTTGTGCGCTCTTTGGCAGGCGAAGGCTCGCAGAGCGCCGTGACCCGCCAGAGCAGGAGTGCTAACCATGATCCTCTTGAAGGTCCGGGACCCTCGCCTTGTTACGATCCGCCGGGGTGGGACTCTCACTCAGTCGGATCATCATCTTCTCGCTCTTTGGGCAGCCTCGTGCGCAGAGCACGTCCTTCACCTCTTCGAGTCGGCTCAGCCTGAGGACCCACGTCCGCGTCAGGCGATCGAGCATGCCCGCGCCTGGGCGCGTGGTGAGGTCAAGATGACCCAGGCTCGCGCGGCGGGTGGCCATGCGATGGGCGCGACCAGAGATCTCCATGGGGCGCCACGGCATGCCGCCTACGCTGCTGGCCAGGCCGGGGCCGTCGCCCACGTCGCCGCGCACGAGCTCGGTGCGGCCGCCTATGCGATCAAGGCCTCACGTGCTGCCGCCCCCGAAGGTGAGGCTGAGCTCGCGGGGCGACTTGAGTGCGAATGGCAGCGTGATCAGCTCCCGGATGCGATTCGCGAGCTCGTACTTGACGACCAGCGGTTGCGTAACGACATCTGCTGGTCGGTATTTGACTGCTGAGCGCACCCGGGTGCCAGCGCCGCCCAAAACGCATCGGACACTGTGAGCTGACCTGGGTGTTTATGCTTCCCCGTGTGGGAGTCCCTTCTTTCGCCGTTGTGGCCAGCCTTTTCGTATTACTGGACTACACGCTGGCCCCGAACCGGACACCCTATCTTATAAATCGAGCCTTCGGGCTCCAGGGTGATTTCTCCCTGTGTCCAGTCGTCAACCCTCACCGCATGGTCATTGGCGCGAGATGGTATGGTTGATTGTGTATGAAGCTACCACGCGGGTTTGCGGCGCAAGGTGTAGCGGGTGGTGCGGTTGCGGCGGTCGCTCAAGAACCGTGCCCAGGGCATTATTTATCCCTCACTGCGAACCCTCCATCCGCTCCAGAAACTCCCGCACGGCTGGAACCTTGTCGTGTGGCTTCAAGCGGCGGTAGAGATTATGGAGATGGTCAAGCCCGCGTGTCGAGTCCAGGCCCTCGCCTAGCTCAAGTGACTGCATCCCTAGTGCGGCAGCGCCGTCGAGGTCGTGTTGTTTGCCGGGCCGGGCCAAAGCATCGGCCAGTTGAGTTATGGAGATTTGCCGGTCACGGACGAAAGGGGCGTCGAACATCGCGATACCTTGATCAATCAAGGCCACTGCCTGATCAATGCGGCCGAGCTGTAGCAAACAGTCGCCAGCACCAGCCGTGATCTCCGCCGGTCTGACCCAGTACAGGTAGGACGGGTCATCCTCAGATGCGCCCTCTTCGACGTGAGTGCGAGCCCTGGAGATCGCTCCCATGCAGGCTGAGACGTCGCCTAGAGTCGCGAACGCATAGGCCTTGCGGATATCCAGCTCGGCCAGGAGTGCCGGTTTTGCCACCCTCGGGGTGCCCGCGATGGCCGTGTCGATGAACGTCACGGCCTCGGCGGGCCGCCCCTGGCGGCCAGCTTGGTAGGCCATCGAGCCGAGGATATGAGCGCCCAGGAGCCGGTCATCAGCGGTGTGGGCAGCCCTCAGGCCCGCGATGTAGTAGCGCTGGGCCAGCCCGTGCTGGTTGGTGTCGTAGTAGGCCCATCCCACTAGTTGCCCGAGTTCTGCGAGTGCCAGGTGGAGCTTGCGGCCGGTGGTGTCGTCGTACGAAGCTTCATCCAGCAGGCCTGCTACCCAGCTGAAATGGAACTCGGCCAGCGCCAGCACAGCGCCGCCCCCGGCTACGTCGTCGAGGGTTCTCAGCTCGGCGATCATGGCCGGAAGCCGATCCACCAGCCCAGCCGAAATCCGGCGTCCCGCGAGCCCGCTCGCTAACGGCTCTGGCTCATGCACCAGCCACTGGTGTGCTGGAGCCGTCAGGGCCGGGCCGGTCAGGATCAGGAACGTTCGGCGCTTCACCCAATCACCACCGCTCAACACGACAACCGCATCGACGGTACCTCGGTGGTTCCAGGGAGCGACGAGTACCGGCTCGTGTTCTGGATCGGCCGTGTGCTCGCTACTCGGCTCTAAACCAGGCTCGACACCGTTTGATGGTGTCTCTGGCAGCCCAGGCAATTCGTTCGACTGGGACACACCGGTTGCGGGGGGCTCTGCGATAATCAGCTCCCCCTTATCCTCCGGCAGCCGGAACCACAGTAGTCCTGACGGTATCTTTAGCACTCGTGTCCAGTACACTAAGAGGTCCAGGTCGCGGACCTGGCGCCCCGTCTCAATCCGGCTGACCTGGGGCTGGCCCAGACCGAGCCATTGACCAAATAGAGTCTGTGAGATGCCACCTGGACCATAGACCGCATAGTGATGTGGGTGGGCGCGATAGGCACGGAATACCCGGCCGATGTGCTGGGCGGCGAACGCTTCATCGAACTGCTGGGTCCGCCAGAATGCGGCCGAGACCTCGGGCGGAGTGATGAGCTTATCCCGTGAATCACGTTGGCAGCGGGCGCATTGGCGCTCAGTATTGTCTTTGGCTAAGTGGGTACCACACCCGCAATAGTATTGCCGGTGTCGCCGAGGTGCCATGACGCTGCCCTTCACTCTTTGCATAGGTTCAATGAGAAGTGTAACGGCCGCCGCACGAGCGCGATCCAGGCGCCCGGGGAGCGAGGATCGTCTCACACGAGGGCGGTGCATAGGCCTATTCACTCGGTGCATACGCCTATGCCAACCCAGGCATAGCTCATAGTGGATACGCCCTTTTTGGTGATCTTCCAAGGCCCCAGGGCCGGACCGAACGCTTTAGGCTGATGTTGCGCCCCGCACGCGGGACTACCCCACCCGCTTGGCAGCCAGCTTGAGTGTTCCCCGGTCCTGGGTGCCGTCCACGACTCCAAAGAGGGCGAGACCGCGTGCGGCACGAGCGTGACCATGTAAGCCAAGGCCTCGGTGATCGGTGCCCGGATGAGAGCCAGGACCAACTACAACCAGACGCCCGCCTGGGCCGGGAGATGGCGCCTTTGGCCATGCGCATGATGGATGGCAGCGCCAGCCAGCGAGAGCAGCAGGATTATGCCCGAGCGCTGATTGCCGCCGGTGAGCGTTTGCGGCATCGGGCCAATGAGACGACTGGCGTGGTCATCGAGGGCGAGGTCCTTGAGGAAAAGATTCCAAAAGACGGACCACTGATCCTGCCGGGACGTACCACCCAGCAATACCTGGAGCCGTGAGTAACGTTTGGCAAACACGATACCGGCTCCTTTCCGAGCGGCTTGAAAGGCTCGCCGGGCGACTCAGGCGCGAAGAACCCAGCACAGGGGGCGTAGCCGAAGACGAAACCATGCGGCTCGTGGCGGGCGTCCTCATGACGCTAAAGCTCCACCGGGTCAACAAACGAGGCCAGTGCCAATACTGTGGATGGACCAGGTGGACCTGGCGGCTATTGTCTAGGCGGCCACCGTGCACCGTATACCGCAACCTCGACTTTGCCATGAACCAACCCTTGGATCTGGTGTGGCGGCAGGCGCGGGAAGGCCTAGGAACTTAAAGCCACCGTTTTTCGTGAAGAACATAACTAGTCGACACGGGGAGCGCTCAAGAGTCAATCGCACATTTGCCTGTGGGGCTCGGAAACGCGATGCGGCGCCCTGACCTGCGTTCCTGGTGTACTGCCCGATCATGGATGATCGCCGGATGCCGCGACTGCCGATCTTGTACTGGCTCGTGCGCTGGCTGCTCGGCCTGGCCAGAGTGCCGCTACGGCGAGATTTGGGCAAGGAGGCCGAGCTGCTAGCTGGTGTTACGGCACGAGAATGTCGTGCCGCGCCCGCAGGTCTCCCGGGTGCGCTACAGGCCCGTCGGCCGGGTGTGGCTGGCTGCCCTGTCCCGGCTTGTGCCCCGTCATCGCTGGGCCGGGGTCTTCCCCGGTCACTCCCGCCACGCTCCTGGCCTGGCACCGCCGGCTGGTCTCGCGGAAATGGGACCGCACCGCACGCCGCCAGCCCGGACGCCCTCCCACCACGGCGGCGATCAAGAAGCCGGTCATTCGCCCGGCCACGGAGAATCCCACCTGGGGACATCGGCGCGTGCGGGGCGAGCTGGTCGGCCCAGCCACCGCATCGCCGCCTCCACGGTGTGGCAGATCCTCCCGTGACGCCAGCCTCAATCCCGCGCCTGTCCGGGTCCGACTCTCGGGTAGAACAGTGGCGGTGCGTGTGTCACGGTCGGTGTTGTGTTCTGCACCTTCGTTGTGCAGGGCAAGCATGATCAAGGTCGCTGGCAGGGGGCCGATGCTGCAGTCGTGGACGCTCCTAATCGCCAGTCACGCGGCCGTGGCGACGCTCGCGGTCGTCTTGGGCGCCTTCAACGTCGTTCGACAGGTGCGCGGTGATGTCGTCCACCGGATTGTCGGTCGCTTGTGGGTGACGTTGATGCTCGTGGTCTCCCTCGGTTCCTTCTGGATTGGGAATTACACCGACGGCTTGCACCTGTTTCTGCACGCCTTGGCTGCGTGGACTATCCTAAGCGTGACGGTGGGGACGTGCGCAGCCCGACAAGGTGCCATTGGTGTGCACCGGTTCTTCATGCTGGGCACTTATCTGGGGTTGCTGGGAGCTCTCGCTGGCGTCGTCTCGGTCCCGACCCGCCGCATTCCCAGCTGGTTCGCTGTCTACCCGATCCCGATGACCGCGATCACGGTTGGTGTCATCGCCGCCGGCGTGTTGACTCTTGGCGTAATCCATCGGACCGCGTCACGTCGGCACTGAATTTCAAACAACGGGCAGCGCCGGGCAAACGGCAGCCCACAATATCGACCCGCGCCCATTCACATGGGCAGCGACATCATGCTCCCCATTACCAACGCTCCACCCGCACCTGCGAGCGACCATAGCTGATCACTTTCACACCAACCACACGAACTGGGCGACGTTTCAGTCCAGCGCAAGCATGGCGACCATGAGGCTGATCAGCGCAAGAACGAACGTGGCAACAGGCATGGTGAAGCTCACAGCCCGGCGACGGTACTCCCCACCACCGACAGTCCCCGTCCCGTAGACCCAGCTCTCCTAGCCCGCTAGGTGCGGCTCTCATCGAGAACCACACGCCCGACGACGGGTACCCACCGGACGGATCATGATCTCCGGTCCTTCGACCGGCACGGTGTGGTTCTTATGCTGACACGTTAGGTCCACCTCTGTCCGTGATCTGCGGCTTCTCATGACAACTGTGTCGGCGTGCGAACCGCAGCCCATGATCAGGACCAGACCTGGTCGGCGGGAGCTGTGATCAAGGGCAGCGGGAGTCTCAGCGTCAAGTCGCATCGGACTGCGGGCAGGCGGTGGGCGGCTATCTCACGCCGACCCTTCGTGATCTATCTCGCTGCCGCTGTCTGTTGTACCGCGCTTCGCGCGCGCAAGTGCTGAGCCCTCGCCTCCAGGTGTGGTGTTCCGTCGGAGATACACAAGCGGATTACAGTGCGCATACGCATGGATGATCTCTGAACGCTCGTCGGGTTCACTTCCCCGCAGTACGATCAATAGTCCGATGATCCAGGTGACTAGGGCTCCTCCGGCAACGAGGGCCACGGCGCTGCCGAACGCCGAGAGATGAGAAATCCCGTATTCAATCGCTCCCACCACCGGCATCCCTTCCGTGGCTGTTGTTGCTCGACGTCGAGCGTCCGGCCCGGCCGGTCGACGGCGCTGGAGAGGTTGACAAAAGTTGCCGACTCTGCCGCGCGATCTCGAAGTCCTTCGCATGTCAGGTGGCCCTTGGACGAGCTGGCCGCCGCGCTGCGTCGGCTTCAACGCCAGGCTGGTGAACCAAGCACTCGCGAGATCTTCCTGGCGATGTCCAGGACGGCCTTACCGGCAGGTGAGGGGTCGTAGCCGCCCGGCGAGCTGAGGAAGTCCCGCATGACCTCGCAGGCCGGGCACATGCCGCTGTCCTGCGGGGCAGGATCGAGCCTGAGGCGCTCCCGTGGACCGCCGCTCGGCAAGCCCATGGTTCATCCTTCACGCCCGGTCGAGCGCTGGCTGGCCAGTCTGCGTATCTGTGTTGCCGAGACGCCGAAGTGCTGTTTGAAGTCTCGGGCGAACTGGTCGGGGCGGAGGTAGCCGTGTGCGGCGATGACGTCCTTGACGGGTGTCATGGCCAGCGCCGGATCTCGCAGACTACGGTGGCATTCCTGCAGGCGTAGCCGTTTGAGCAGTTGCATCGGGGTGAGCTCGGCGCCCTGGAATAGCTGGTGCAGGTAGCGTGGCGAGATGTTCGCGGCTTCGGCGATCCCGTTCGGGTCCAGCATGGGGTTACCGAGGTGTCGGCGGATAATGTCGCGAATAAGGGCCATGTGCAGCAGCCGACGGGTGCGTGGGGTGATCCCATCGGGTTGGCCAAGTCGCTGGCGAAGCAGCCCGGCCGTGCACTCGTACAGGACATGGGCCAGATCCGGGTCACCTCTCAGCTCGGCGGTGCCGGTGAGCCCAATGAGGAACTGCGCGATCAAGCTGCGTCCCGGCATGCTCCTAGGGATGAGGGTACCGATCAGCGGCCGGACCCTGGCGCTGGGGATCGGCACCAGCGCTCGCGGGAATGTCAGCATGACCACTCGCATCAATCCTGGTCCCGTCGAATGCGTGGCCTGGCAAGGACGAGACACGTCGTACAGGACGATATCCCGGGCGCGAACGTCCGCCTGGTTGTCCTCCTGTTCCACCCGTATTTCGCCGCTAATGCTCAGGAGCATCCGGTAGCACTCAGGATCGCTGGCCCGGATGAGGCGTTCGGTTCGCCGCGTCACGACCTCGGAGTCCGCGGACCAGATGAGCACCTCGATTGCGAAATCGCCAATCTGGGCGACTGACATCGCGGCGTGAAAGCGACCGGGTGCCCGCCCATGGACTGCCACCGGGGCCAGCTCAATGCCAGCTCCCGCCCGATAGTAATCGTATCGGTCGAGCGGGTGAATCGTTCTGGTGTCGTACAGCATATCCATGATCATCTCCCCTACCGCTCCAAGACACCATCGGGATCTGCCAATTATTCAACCGAGACGACCAACCGGAGTTGACTGTGAGCGCACAGCCAGTTGTGCGCACCCATCAGCGTTGACTCACCCGGGGAACCGATGCCCGGCGATCGCGACGACGGCCGGTGAACGCACCGGTGCTCGGCGACCGTGATCGAGCCGTCAGCGCTGGTGCCGGTCCAGCAGCCCAGTCGACCAGGCGAGTCGGCCGGGCGACCGAACTCGTCGGCGACCGCCATAGCGGCGGACTTGAGATCGCGGCAGGAGCAATGGCCGGTGCCGGGTCCGCCGCTCAGCAGACCGCCGGTACACCCGCATAACGCCGCAATGAGGGCGACGGACGAACAGTCAGGGGCTGGTGGTGTATCTGCGTGGGTGGTGGTCGTCTCTTGAGGGTATGTGGTGCCGGCGAGATCGGCTAGGCGGGTGCTGACGGCGCACTCTGAGGGAAGAGAGGTGCGGATGTCGATGCGGGCAAAGCACGGGACGATTCGCCAGAAGCTAACGCAGCGAAAAGATGACCCCGGTGCCGGGTCCCCGGGGAGCCTTGACACTAGCCGCGCCGCAGCGGACAAAGTGGTCTCCACTCCAGTCACCCTCGACGATTTCGCCCATCATCGCGCGGGCGCCTTGGACGCCGAGGCCGCCTACTACCGCCGCCGTGCCATTCAGGGTGCCGCGCGATGAAAGACGGAAGAGCCGGTGGATTGCGCGAAGCGGGCGAGGAGGATCGGATCGGCATGGCCAGCTGGGAAGATCGGCGACGATCAAGGCGCGCGGCGGGCGAACACTCCAGCAGGGACGTAGGTTCCGGGGCACAGTTGCATTAAGTGATCGACCCACCCGGGCTGGTCGCATGCGTCTCGCATTATCGCATACCGGAGAGAGTGGCGATCGCGACCGCGACAATAAGCGCGACAATAAGGAGGACATTATGGATCGCAATTGGAAAAGGCGGCTGAGCATTTTTTCGGCCGCGGCAGTTCTCGTCGGCGGGCTAGGGGCTGTGCCCGCGTGCAGCGCTTTGACCGCCGGCAATGGTGACCCGCGGCCGTCGGTAGCCTCTACCGACACCCGCGTACTAGCAGCGCCAGACGCCTTCTGTGAGGCCACTAAACAATACAAACGCGACGTTCTATCGAGTAATTCGAACAAAGCGGACCCCGCTACCCTGAGCGCGGATATCGACCGGTTGCTGGCGACCGCGCCGGCCGAGATTAGACCAGACGTACAGAAAGCTATCGCCCCCTTATTAATGGCCGAAGGAAAACTTCGGCCGGATCAAGTTGAGCCACTCGACCCGGCGCAATTCACGCAAGTAGGGCGCAACATCCACGCTTATTATCAGGGCCATTGCCCTGAAATTGAGTGGCTGTCATCATGAGTCCGATGTCTTCGATATCGTCCGCACGCTCAGCAATCGCGCCCATGTCAACGGTGGCGGACCCGCCAACCCCATCCCCCAGCCTGCACCCCTGTGGGTAATACCCCGATCCGGCACATTGCACGGGAAGTCAGCGCGGTCCCCTGACGGGGAGTCCACACTCCGCGTGGAAGGTTAGCGATGTGATCCACTTCGGCGATGCTGGCCACGACCGGAGGATCGCTGGGCAGTCCGCGCTCAGCGGACGTGGTGTTGAGCTGGCGTTGCTGATATTTGCGGCGGGGCTGGTCACGGCGGCGTTGGTGCTGGTGGAAGCCGGTCAGAGTCACCAGTTGGTGTCCTCGCTGGGATATCTGGGGCTGGCCTATCTGGGGCTGTTCGCGGTGGCGCACATCGCGGTGCGGGCCTTCGCGCCGCGCGCCGACCCGCTGATCTTGCCGTGTGTGGCGCTGCTGAATGGCCTCGGCCTGGTGATGATCCATCGCCTCGATCTGGCCGCCGCGGCCCAAGCTCAGGAAGCGGGGCAACCTATCCCGGCTGCCGATGCCTTCCGTCAAGTGGTGTGGACAGCCGTGGCCCTGGTGTTGTTCGTGGTGGTGTTGTGGCGGATCCAAGACCATCGGAGGCTGGCCTCGTATGGCTACACTTGCGGCCTGGCCGGGTTGGGGCTGCTGGTGCTGCCCGGGGTGCTGCCGGCGAGTATCTCCCAGATCAACGGCGCCAAGCTGTGGGTACGAGTGGGTCCGTTCTCGATCCAGCCGGGTGAGTTCGCCAAGATCCTGATCATCGTGTTCGCCGCCGGATTCCTGGTCGCTAACCGGGAGCTGTTCACCGCGGCCGGGCATCGCCTGCTCGGGATGACCGTCCCCCGGCCCAGGGACCTGGCGCCGCTGCTGGCCGCCTGGGGGCTCTCGATCGGCGTGCTGGCCTTGGAAAAGGAGCTTGGCGCTTCATTGCTGATCTTCGGTGTGGTCCTCGCCATGCTCTACACCGCCACCGGACGAGCGTCCTGGCTGCTGCTTGGCCTGGGGTTTTTCGCCCTGGGCTGCGTGCTCGCTTACCGCCTCTTCGCCCACGTCCGCGTCCGCGTGCAGGTCTGGTCCGATCCCTTCGCCAGCTACTACGAGTCTGGCTACCAGGTCGCCCAATCCCTCTTCGGCCTGGGCTCGGGCGGCCTGACCGGCGCCGGCCTGGGCGGCGGACGACCCGATTTGGTCCCAGTCGCCAACAGCGATTTCATCATCGTCGGCATCGGCGAAGAACTCGGCCTGGCCGGTCTGGCCGCCATCCTGATGATCTACCTGCTGCTGATCACCCGTGGCCTGCGGGCCGCCCTGATGATCCGTGACAACTTTGGCAAACTCCTCGCCACCGGCCTCTCGGTCACCCTCGCGCTCCAGGTATTCATCGTCACCGGCGGCGTCACCAACCTCATTCCCGAGACCGGGCTCACCACCCCCTTCCTGTCCTATGGTGGTTCCTCTCTTCTCGCCAACTACATCCTCATCGCCCTGCTGCTGCGCATCTCCCACACCGCTCACCAGCCCCTACCCACCACTGGCGCCGGACCCCCTCCCATCCCGCTGGCCTCCGCCGCCACTGAACTCATCACCCGCAGGCCGGCTTAGCTAATGCCGAACCAGCCGGCGACGGTAAGCCCCACGACTGCGGCTGCCATCACGGCGATGATTGCGACGCAGGCGGTCGCGATGGCGCGAAAGACTGGTCCGTTGGCCGCGGTGCCAAGTAAGGTGCGGCGGTTGGCCAGCACGAGGACGTAGGTGAGCAGGATCGGGGTGATCACACCGTTGAGGACCTGGGCCTGGACTAGCAGCTGGATGAGGTTGCCGGGGATGAGGGCGATGGTGGCGCCGATCATGATCTGCCCGGTGAATAACCCGAGGAAGAGTTTGGCTTCGCCGAATCGCTTGCCCACCGATCGCTCAGTCCCGACGGCTTCGCTGAGGGCATAGGCGGTGGACAACGGCACCACCGCTGCGGCGAGCGCGGAGGCGCCGAGGAGCCCCACGGCGAACAGCTGGGAGGCGAACCGGCCCGCGACCGGGCGCAGCGCCTGAGCCGCTTGCTGGGCGGAGTCCAGGGGTGCGCGGGTCGTGATGGCCGCAGCGGTGGCGACGATGATGAACATACTGATCAAGTCGGCGAAGATCGCCCCACCAACCGCGTCGATGCGTTCCTTGGGATAGTCGTCGGGTCCGATGCCCTTATCCGCGACTGCTGCGGCGATGTAGAACTGCATGTACGGGGTGATCGTGGTGCCGATCAGGGCCACTGCCAGCAGCAGAAACGCTTTGCTGATCGTGAAATGCGGCCACAGCAACTCCCTCGTCGCCGCGCCAAGATCGGGGTGGGCAAGCACCGCGGCGACGGGGTAGGACAGAAACGCCAGTGAGAGCACGAGGAAGACCCGCTCGGCGTAGCGGTAGGAGCCGTAGACCACCAGCCCCCAGATCACCACCGCCGCGATGGGAATCGAGGCGAACTTAGTGAGTCCGACCAGCTCCAGCGCTGCGGCGATCCCGGCGAACTCCGAGACGACCAGGCCGAGGTTGGCGATGAGGAAGGCCAGCAGGGCGAACGCGGTGACCCGCAGGGAGAATTGCTCACGGATCAGCGCGCCGAGTCCCTCACCGGTGTAGGCCCCAAGCCGGGCGCACATCTCCTGGACCACCACCAGCGCCACGGTGATCAGCACCATCAGGAACAGCGTCTGGTAGCCGAATTGGGCGCCCGCCGAGGCGTAGGTGGCGATACCACCGGCGTCATTGCCAGCATTCGCGGCGATCAAGCCGGGACCGGCGAAGGCTGCGGCCATCAACGCCCGCCGCCACCATCGTTGTGGCCGTGCCTGGGGCAGCGCGGGGGACCCGGGAGTGGCGGTGTCCCGCTCGGGAGCGCTCGGCGAGGTCATACGCGGTCTTCCGATCGACGCGGCGGGCAGGAACAGCACGGGGCAGTACGGTTTTAGCGGGCGCGGGGGAACTGCCATCGGCGCTCAGTCAGCACCGCGTCCAGGACGTCGTCGGCCAGAATCCGGCCTACCGGCCGGTCGGCGTTATCGAGGACCACCACCGACAGCCGCCGGGAGTCGATCAGCCGCCTGGCCACCTCCCGCACATCGGCATCGGTGGTGACGGTAACTGGCCACGGCGGACCGACCAGCTCGCTCAGCCGGGTGTCCGGTTCGGCGACGAACAGCTCCGCCAGGGAGATTTCGTCGATCAGGCAGCCCTCGGAGTCCACCACGAGGATCGCGTCCAGGTCGACGAGATGCTGGGTCTGGCTGGCGAGTCGTGGGCGGAGGCTGGCGACGGTGTCCTGAGGATGGGCCAGCACCAGCATGGTGGTCATTTCCCCGCCCGCGGAGCGGGCGGGGAACTCCAGCACCAGTCGCAGCCGGGCAGCGGCCTCTTCGGCCATCGCGGCCAGTACCGCTGCCCGGTCGGTCTCGCTCAGGCTTCGCAACGCCTCGGCGGCCTCGTCCGGCTCCATTCGCGACAGGATCGGGATTATCTCACTGGTGTCGGCTTCGGAGAGCAATTGATGCAGCTGGCCGGCATCCATCTCCTCCAGGGCGTCGGCAGCCGTGTCTGGCTCGACCAGCTCCAGCAGTTCGTGGCGTTCCCGCCGACCGAGGTCTTCGAGTAGATCGGCCAGCTCAGCGGGTCGCAGTGTGTTCAGCTCGCCGCGGTGGCGGACCAGCCGTGCGCCGCCACGGCCCGCGGCGGGGCCGAAGGAATGCACCGACGCCCAGTCGATCACCGCTTCGGGGGTGGGACGGGTGCGCCACCGCGCCGGTCCCAGCCGACGCAGCAGCGACCCGAAGCCCACATCGACCCCGACCAGCCGCACGACCCCACCGACGGTTGCGAGGTACAGGTCCGCGGCCCGCACCACCCGGGCGCCATCGATGTCGACCAGCTGATGGTCGAGAACCTGGGCGGCTAAGGCCGTCTCCCCTTCACGGGGCACGAAATCCCGCAGATCCAGCCGCGCGGTGGCGAGCGCGACCTCTCGCTGGCGGACTGTGGCGATGGCGCTGGCCGGCACGAACGCTCGCCGCGCCCCGACCCGCGTGATGATGCCAGCCAGCGACGGGTAGCTTTCACCGGTGTCCCAGTGAGCTACCACATCGGCTACCCGGCCCACTGATTCGCCGCCCCGGTGGCGCACCGGCCGCCCGATCAAACCCGCCAACGAGACCAGGGACTCGCGGATCCCGCGAGCCACCTCCAGGCGGCGGGAGCGACGTTCGAAGCGATGCCGCAATGCCGTGGCCGGGGACCCAAACACCATCTGGCCCACTTCCCATCGGAGTAAACGACACAGGGTTCACGCGCCCGCCGACTCACCCGGCCAGCAGGTATTCAACGGCAGAACCTGCCTGTTGACTGGTGACCACCAGCACAGTTACCGACAGCGATATCAGGCGGAACAGCGCGCGAAGCGGGAACAAGGACTATCCGGATCGGACAACGAGCCCCACCTCCTCGCGCTCACACGCCGCGGCGCACCCAGCACTCCCGCCACGCGGGCCGCCATCACCATACCTCGGCCCAACACCCGCTCGGGTCTCATCTTGGGGACCAGCGGACACGCTCAGGGTTCTGCCCGCGCAGACACCGGAGGAGAACGTCACGTCTGTGCTCGGAGAATGGAAGGGCCGCTGTGGGATACCGGAAGATTATTAGTGGCGTGGGGGTGGCCGCAGCGCTGGCGGCCTGTGCCCCGTCGGCGCCGGCCGACCTGAGTTCTGCGTCCTCGCTATTGCCCGCGGTTCCCGGTGCCGCGCAGCGTGTCCCCTTGCCGACTCCGACGCCTTCCGGTCATCTCCCAGACGCAGTGTTCTCGGGTGCGAAGACGCTCGGCCAAAGGGATGTCGAGAGCACCTCAGAGGACGATCCGGCGGCCTACGACTACCGACTCCGGTATTCTCTCGATTCAATGAACACTGCGGAGGTGCTCGATCCGGGTGACCACCAGGGTCTCGTTCGTACTCGGATCACCACGTCCGCCACAGTAGCCGTCACCAATATAACCCCCAACCGCGAAGCCCCGCTCATTGACCTCAGTGGCGTGATACTCGCGGGTGCGTATCGGCTCACCCGGGACACCTGCCAGCGGCGGCGGGTCCTGATTTCTGGGCGTCGCGGCGACTACTGTTTCGTGAGCCTCTGGGACAGTCCTGATAATCCTGGCGAATTGGCGGCGGGAGAGACCCGGCGACTGGGTGACAGCTCACCAACGTCGTGGGAGATCGGGCCGCTCGCCAAGAAAGAAAGGGACAGGCTGGTTGAGGATCTGTTCTCACCGGATCTCTACGTCGTTGCCAGCCTGGGCAGCGGCTATTACTTCGTGCCGAAAAACCACTGCACCTTCTCATTTGATCTCACTAGTGGTCATGCGATCATCGATACGCAACCGCATGTCAACGTCTGTGCTGAATGACAGGATAGCGAGGCCGTCGTGAGCTTGACGCAACGACGCAACGAGTCGACCCGATGGCGCGTCTAGAGCCTCGGGGGCGCCTGCGCGCCC
>DASTBN010000633.1:0-3071 GCA_035712045.1 Pseudonocardiaceae bacterium | reverse complement strand
CACCGGCCTGTCTACCACGGGGTTGTCGACCACTGCGGACTCCCTCCAGGAACCCAGTCACCATGCCGCGGGCTGATGTGCTACCGGAGACCCGACTCCAGTGCCTACGGATCGTACCCGAGCCGCTGCGCTCCGTTGTCGCTCGGGTGGTCATGGCGTGCACCCACGAGAGCTTGCCGATGACCGGCGGGCTGAGTACGAACGGATAGAGGTCATCCCGGCCCATGCTGCGGTTCACCGCGTTGAGCGCGTAGCACAGCGGCAGCCAGTCATCCAGGATCGACTGGAAGTCCCCGGAGTCGGCGTCGGTTTCCTCGGGGTTAGCCGAGAGCGCCTCATCGCGGCCCTCGACACGGATGCCGAAGGCCGCGGCTGTTTGCAGGGTGTCCCGGATGTGCAGATAATGAGCGAACGTCTCCGCCCAGTCCTCCCATGGGTGCATCGTGGCGTAGGCACTGACATGCTCGTTTTCCCACCCGGCGGGGGCGCCCTGCTCGTAGTGGCGGGTCATCGCCTCAGCGTAGTCGGCTCGCTCGTCACCAAAGCGCTCACGGAAATCGGCGAGCCGCCCGGCCCGCTCGATGAGGACCGGCCAGTAATAGTGCCCGGTTTCGTGGCGCATGTGGCCGAGCATGGTCCGGTACGGCTCGCCCATCTCCAGCCGGACCTGCTCCCGATGCGGGTCATCGGACTCCGCGAGGTCGATCGTGACGATTCCGTCCTCGTGACCGGTCACGACGGTTTCCTCAGTGCTAGAGAGCAGGTCATAGCCCAGGCCGCCGGGCTCATCGGCCCACGACCTCAGCGGCAAGCCGAGTTCCAGCAGCTGAAACACCAGACGGCGTTTCGCGGCCTCGGCGTCAGCGAACGCCACCATCGCGTCCGCATCGGTCTCAGGCGGCCGGGTCCGGGTGAGCCGGCACGAGGCGCACAAGCTCTCGCCGTCTGTCACCAGCCAGTTGCAGCTGGCTAGTTGCTGGTTCGCACACCGCTGGGCGCCGTCCGCTAAGACGATCGAGCGCTGCCCGGCGTCGAACCCCAGTTCGGCGCCGCAGCGCAAGCATTCGGTGTTCTCGAAGAACACGAGCTGGTCACACCGAGGGCAATCAAATGAACGCATACACCCTCTATACCCGCTGGTCGCGCGATGAATCCTGGCGCGGTTCCCATCCGGCGCACCGCGTCAGCCCGGCCGGGAAGGGGGGTCAGGGCGGGGCCAGGGCGGGCCCTGCGTCGGAACCGCCGAGTCCCTGGCAGTGGTTCCTCTGTCATGGTCGCGGACAGTCGCTGGCACTCTGGTGCCGTGCTGAACGCCGACGCCAGTTCCTGATTGGTAGTCAGGCTCTGCGGCTGGGCGCTGAGATTTTTCCGCGCCCCCGCTGCCATCGGAGAGAAACTCCGCAACTCGATCCGGGCCGGGTCGCGGGCATCTCCAATCAGAGTCCGGGGACATCAGGGGGCCAGTGGCATCAGCGCATGGGTGTCGCGGGAAGCTGTTTCGATCTTTTTAAGAGCTTTTCTTCACGGCGAGTGGTTGAACCGTATCTACGCATCCGGGTGGCAGCGCCGGAATCACGAACTCTCCCGAAGAATTCGATTTAACTTGCGCAAGCTTGTTCGAGCACCAGGGAGTAGCGCGAACAAGTCTCAACTGAAAGGGGGTGATAATCTCTTCGCCGACATCGCCCGGCGGTTCAATGCTGGCGCTCCAGGTACCATTTTCTATATTGAGGGGAGTATTTAAGACGCGATAGTAGGCCATACTTTGAATGGTCGGGTTCTTCGCCCACGCCAATAGCCAGAGCTTGTCCTTGCCGAGGTCTGGGGCGGTGCCATCAACACTGAACCTTCCTCCGACCACAGCTCCATCGCGTGGTGAGGTAAATGAGATTTGAATAGGTGTGCCAGCGGTCGGGCGCATTGCCACATGGCCACTGGCGGAAGAGGGCCGGTTCGGAGCCTCATCCAGGGCGGACGGTTTGTAGTACGGACTGAGTGGATACCATACCCCCGCAGCCCCGATGATCATAATGATCAGTCCGACGGGTGCCGACACTTTTACTCCGACGCTCTCGATGGCCGCGATGACGCCTGGCCTAACGAGAAGAATCCCGCCAAAAATAATCAGGGCGATCCCGACGGTGACGAATAAGGTTATCATTTAAATCAGGCCCCTGAGGTCAATCTCTGTTTTATTCAGCACGTCGGAGCTCCCTTCACCTGACGCCTAGCCCGCCCATCGTGAGACTAAGATCGATCTAATACGCGTAGTCGCTCCCGCTCCTAAGAGTTAGGATCCCCTGGCCGCCCGCACTGATACTCAGCCAATGACGAACCAGCCAATCGGGTGAGTGAGGGCCAAGACGCGGCGCATTCCGGCATGGCCCGGGTGATCACGAATAGGCGGAATGAATGTTCCGCTGGGTCGAGCGTGGCGTGGGCGCCATCCTGAGGCAGATACGCTCAGGATCCATCGACCGGGACGACGTCGACGGTGACGCGCAAGTCGTGGTCTTCGGCCTGGGTGAAGATCACGCCTTTGAGGGGCGGCACGTCGGAGTAGTCGCGGCCCCACGCGGTGGTGATGTAGCGGTCGTCCACCAGTTGATCGTTCGTCGGGTCGATGTCGACCCAGCCAGCCCCGGGGACGAACACCGACACCCAGGCGTGTGAGGCGTCGGCACCGGCCAGGCGTTCCTGCCCGGGGGGCGGCTCGGTTTCCAGGTAGCCGCTGACGTAGCGGGCGGCCAGCCCGAGGGAGCGCAGGCACCCGGTCGCGACGTGCGCGAAGTCCTGGCACACCCCGCTGCGAGATTCGAGCACCTCCTCGATGGTCGTGGTGACGCCGGTGGCTCCCGGGTGGTAGTCGAAGTCGTGGTGGATCCGGGACGCCAGATCGATCACAGCCTCCAGCAGCGGCCGCCTGGCGGGGAACGACTCGGTGGCGTACGCCGCGAGGTCCCCGGAGTTCCGCACCAGCGGTGAGTCGAGCATGAACTGGCGGGCGTCCAGCGCGTCATCGCCGGGATCGGCCTGGATCTTCTCGCGTACCCGCTCCCACGGGGCCGTGC
>DASTBN010000632.1:0-3082 GCA_035712045.1 Pseudonocardiaceae bacterium | reverse complement strand
CTCCCCAACGACATCGACCCGTTCATCGCCCTCTTCTCCGAGTCCTCCGCCCGCGTCCTTCTCGGCGTTTCGCGCTCTCATGCCCCGCGTGTCGCGCGACTGTGCACGCACCACCACGTCCCCGTGACCGTTCTCGGCGAGGTCCACCCCATCCCCACACTGCACATCAACCCCCTGCCACCCCTGCCCCTCACCGAGCTGCACCACGCTCGCCACGCCACTCTGCCCGCCCTGTTCGATCCTCAGTCCCGCGTTCTGGGGACGGATTACGGTAATTCATGGGCTGATTAGTGCAGTCTGTCCCCAGAACGCGAGGAGGGGCCGTGAGTGAGGAGCTGAGTGAGGCGCTGGGCGGGGTGGAGGGATGGCTGGATGGGGATGGGCTGCGACCTGAGCGGGCGATACTGGCGCGGGCGGTGCGAGTGAGTCTGCGAGCGCTGGCCCGGATGGCTCCCGGCGGCGCGGTGGAGGTGCGGGTGCCGCCGTTCGCCGCGGTGCAGTGCGGAGCTGGCCCTCGCCACAGCCGGGGCATCCCGCCCAACGTGGTCGAAACCGATCCCCGAACCTGGCTGGAACTAGCCACCGCCCGCCTCACCTGGACCGAAGCCCTCACCACGAACCGCCTCAGCGCCTCCGGCCCCCGCGCCGACCTCTCCCCGTGGCTGCCGATCCCGCTGAATGCGGACCTAGCATGATGGGGACATGACGCTGGGGTGGTTCGAGGTGGCGATGGGGGAGTTCGATCGGCGGGTGCGCGCCGTCGCGGCCGATCAGTGGGGCGACCGGACGCCTTGCCCGGAATGGGACGTGCGGGCGCTGGTGAATCACCTGGTCACCGAGCAGCTGTGGGCGCCACTGCTGCTCGATGGGGCCGCCATTGACGACGTCGGGGATCGTTTTGACGGTGACCAGCTCGGTGATGATCCGGTGACGGCCTGGGCGAGCGCGGCAGCCGCGTCGCGAGAGGCGTTCGCGGCCCCGGGCGCGCTGCGGCGATCCGTTGAGCTGTCCTACGGGCGGCGGCCCGCGCAGGGCTACTGCCAGGAGATGACCCTGGACCTGGCCGTGCACGCGTGGGATCTGGCCCGGGCCATCGGCGCGGATGAGCGGCTCGACGAGGGGCTGATGGCCGAGGTGCTGGCCTTTGTCGAACCCCAGCTCGATCAGCTGGCGGGAACCGGGCTCTTCGCCGCACCGCTGGCGGTAGCGCCTGAGGCCAGCACCCAGACTCAGCTGCTCGCCCTGCTCGGGCGCCAGGTATAGCGAGACCGGGCGAATACCCCTTTAGACTGATGTGTGTCAGACCCCATACCGCTTGAGCGGAGTCGCAGGTGGGCAGCGACGAGCCCCGGCATGACCCCTTGCGCCGGGATTTCGGCCGAGAAGGCCAAAACAGCACTGCCAGACCGAGGGAAGCGTGCGGTGTCTTCGGGGTATGGGCACCCGGTGAAGAGGTCGCCAAGATGGCCTACTTCGGGTTGTACGCCCTCCAGCACCGGGGCCAGGAAGCCGCCGGCATCGCAGTCTCCGATGGCACCCAGGTCCTGGTGTTCAAGGATCTCGGGCTGGTCAGCCAGGTGTTCGACGAGCAAGTGCTGTCCAGTTTATCCGGTTATCTCGCGGTCGGGCACTGCCGTTACTCCACGACCGGCTCGAGCACCTGGGAGAACGCCCAGCCCACCTTCCGCACCACGGCGGGCGGGTCCGGCCTGGCCCTGGGCCACAACGGCAACCTGGTCAACACCGCGGAACTGCTGCGGCAGGCCCGCGAGCTCGGCACACCCACTCGCAACGGCGTGACCACCGACTCCGACCTGATCACCGGGCTGATCGCCACCGGCGCGACCGACATCGGCATCGAGCGCGCGGCGGCGCGCCTGCTGCCCCGGCTGCGGGGGGCGTTCTCCCTGGTTTTCTGTGACGAGAACACCCTCTACGCCGCGCGGGACCCGCAGGGGGTGCGGCCGCTGGCCCTGGGCCGGCTGGAGCGCGGCTGGGTGGTGTGCAGCGAAACCGCGGCGCTGGACATCGTCGGGGCCAGCTTCGTCCGGGACGTCGAACCAGGTGAACTGCTGGCCATCGACGCGAATGGGCTGCGCAGCTCGCGGTTCGCCAACCCGGATCCCAAGGGCTGTGTGTTCGAGTACGTGTACCTGGCCCGCCCGGACACCACCATCGCCGGGCGCGGGGTGCACGCCACCCGGGTGGAGATCGGCCGCCGGCTGGCCCAGGAGCACCCGGCGCAGGCCGACATCGTCATCTCGGTGCCCGAATCGGGCACCCCGGCCGCGATCGGCTACGCCCAGCACTCCGGCATCCCCTACGGGAAGGGCCTGGTGAAGAACTCCTATGTGGGGCGCACCTTCATCCAGCCCTCCCAGACGATCCGCCAGCGCGGCATCCGGCTCAAGCTCAACCCGCTGCGTGACGTCATCCGCGGCAAAAGCCTGGTGGTGGTCGATGACTCCATCGTGCGCGGCAACACCCAGCGCGCGCTGGTCCGGATGCTGCGTGAGTCCGGTGCGATCGAGGTGCACGTCCGGATCGCCAGCCCTCCGGTGCGCTGGCCCTGCTTCTACGGCATCGACTTCGCCTCCCGCGCCGAGCTGATCGCCAACGGTACCGATGTGGACGGGGTGCGGCGCTCCATCGGGGCGGACAGTGTCGGCTACGTCAGCCTGGAGGGTCTCATCGCGGCCGCGGAACAGCCGGCGTCCCGGCTGTGCCTGGCCTGCTTCGATGGTCACTACCCGATCGCACTGCCCGCCGAGGGATCTATCGGTAAGCACCTGCTCGAAGGGAACAGACAGCCGGTGTTACCGGTTGGAGCGGGTGCCGAGGATGCCCTTAATTGAAGCTGAGCGGCGCCGACTCCAAGCCTGTAACGTGATTGTTACAGGCTCGCAGGGGCATCTCCCGCGCCATTTTGTCACCTCCTGTCCTGGAGCGCCTGCCATGACCGAGACCGACAGCCCGCGCACCACCTACGTCGCCGCCGGGGTTGACATCGTCGCGGGGGAGCGGGCCGTCGCCGCGATGAAGCCGCACACCGAGCGGGCCCGCCGCCCGGAGGTGCTGGGCT
>DASTBN010000631.1:0-2826 GCA_035712045.1 Pseudonocardiaceae bacterium | reverse complement strand
CTGGTGATGCGGATGCTCGAAGCACTCGACGTCTGGACCGAGGCCGGGGACACCCACTCCGTCACCGATCTCGACCCCAACCCGCTGCTGCGCGACGGCGAACTACTTGGCTTCCTCGCCCAATGGCACCTGCCTGACGTCAACCGAAGCCAGCTACGAACGTTTCGGCCTCACCGCCATCCCCGCCGAACAGTACGTCTGGCTCGACGATCTCCAGGGCCCGCATCGCTGGCCACTCAACCCATAGTTCCGGTCATTCCTCGGCCAGTTTGCGGCGACGTATCGCCTATTCCGAATCACGCCATGCCGTTGGCATGGTGACCAGGCATTCGAGCGCGGTTCTTCTGGCCCCTTGGATGTCTCCCAAGGCGCGGAGCGCGCTGGCCTATGACGCGGCTGACAATCGAAGAGGGTCGTCGGCCTCAACCGCCAGCACGGCGTCGGGAACACGGCTGCAGCGCTGGTTTCATCCTCTAGATGCAATGTCACCTAGCCAAGGATGGCAGAGTGGTCCATGATCGCCATTTTGGTGTCGAGAGTGACAAAATGTGTCGCTTTCGACACCAAAACGGTGATCATGAGCGGTTCAGCGGCACCAACTTAGTGGCATTGCCTCTAGGTGCTCGTTGGCGTGCCGTTGGCCCGGGTGGCGAAGTCCGCGAGGAAGAGCAGACGCGCGTCGTCCCGGTCATCGGGCACTCCCGCCACCGTCGGCTCGGAAATGGCCCAGCAGCTCGCCCCGGAGCTGCTGCCACACCACGCACGGGAACCGGCGCCGCCGCCACAATCCCCGCCAGCCCCTGCGGCGGCATGCCCGGCACCATACCGCCTTGGTGGGCTGGTGGTGGATCAGGTCATTCCGCGTTCATATATTTCGGCCATGGACAACAGGGCCATGATCAGCGGCGTGGGTCCCGGCGTGGCCGGGGTCGTGAGGGTGGTGGGCCGGGGTGGGCAGGTGAGCCGGCGGCGATTTATTGCCGGATTTCGCGGGCGCGGGATGAGGATCAGACGGGGGTGGACCGGCAGGAGCGGTTGTGCCGGGATGTCGCCGGGCGGCTGGGCCTGGTCATCGTCCCGGGGTGTGTGTTTGTGGATAACAATCGTTCGGCGTGGCAGCGGAATCGGTGCCGTCCTGGGTGGGATGGGTTGCTGGAGGTGATCCGGGCCGCCCGGGTGGGGCATGTGATCGTTTACCATCCGGATCAGTTGATGCGTCAGCCCCGGGATCTGGAGGAACTGCTCACTTTGTCGGAGGAGCATGAGATCACCTTGCATGGGCAGGCGAACTGCCGGGATCTCTCCGACCCGGATGACCGGTTTTTCCTGCGGATCGAGGTGGCGCACGCCTGCCGGTCTTCCGCTGACACCTCCCGGCGCCAGCGGGACGCGATTGAGGACCGGGCCGGCGCGGGGCTTCGTCGCCGCGTCCACGACCTCGATTCCCGGCCGTCGTGGCGCGGGGATCGCGGCCGGAGCGGGTGACCGGCGCCAGCGGGACCGCTGAGCTACGGCGCGATGCCTGCCCGCTCTCACCAGCTGCCCGTCTCGCGCCGACACTCCGGGCAGACCTGCTCCGGAAGCGGGGGCAACGCCAGCTCCGGTGGCCCGTCGATGAGTGTCATGATCAGCCAGGGACCGAAGGTACCAGGCCAGGGACTTGTCAGAGGATGTCGTGGTCTCCGTCACACGACAGACACTGCGGCCTAGATCACGCTGGTTGTTTTCAGATCGTCAACCCTGGGCACGACGGATGCCGAACCGGTTGCACAGCGAGTCCAGCTCCCAACTCCGGTGCTTGGCTCGCCGGTCCAGCGTCCGCACCAGGTCCTTAGCGATCGGGTCGTTACGCATCCGGACCGGGGCGATCCGGTCGGCGGTGTCGATGTGCCGGATCGCCTCGGCGTCACGGGCACCCTCTGCCTGCGCCCACCCCCGGGCGAGGTCGAAATGCAGTCCAGAGCGGCGTTCCGCCGATGCCAGCACCGCGACCAGCCGACTCACGTCCGCCGCGGCCCGCTCTGCGGCCGGGGTGCCGCGCTCCAGCTCTACCCCGATCGCCACCGACCACGCCGCGACGCTGGCCGATCCGAAGTGGAAGTTCAGCTCGTTACACTCACCGGTCGCGCTTGCCAGCTCCGCTGCCTGTGCTAGGTGGTCATCCGCGTCAGCGCCGCGGCCCTCGCGCGAGGACAGCTGAGCCGAGGCCAGGTGCAGCATCCCGGCTGCCTGCGCCGGAGCGTTGCCGACGGCGGTGGGGTCTGCGGCCGGCTCGACCGCGACCAGGGCATCACCGAGCACCGCCGCGGCGCGATGCCGGGCACCCAGCCGGATCAGGGTGCCAGCGCGCTGCATGGACGCAAAAGCGGTCAACGCCGGGTCCCCGAGCTGCTGGGCGGCGTCGTAGCCGCGTCGTGCGGCGGCCATCGCCAGGGCGCCATGCCCCAGCGCCCGCACCGTGCCCGACGCTGCGATGCAGGCCTCCACCAGCGCGGCCAGCGCCGCTCGCTGGGTGTCGCCGCCGCCGGTAGCGACGTGGACGTGCAGCTCGCTCAGCACCGCGCCGAAGCCCTGCCCAGCCAGCGCATACCTGGTCTCGTCACAGTGCCGGTTCGCTTGCCGCGCCAGTCTGACCAGCTCAGCTATTGGCCGCGCCGGGATGTCCGGCACATCCGCCAGGGTGCAGTCGTAGACCGCGAGTTCGATGCCCGGCACTGTGGTCATCGCATCAGCTGTCGCCCGGTCCGGCGGCAGGTATGGCTGCCCGGTGAGATCCACCACCGAACAACCCAGCGCGTCGGCCAGGTCCTCGATCAGACCCCGGCG
>DASTBN010000630.1:0-6966 GCA_035712045.1 Pseudonocardiaceae bacterium | reverse complement strand
AACAGGATGGGCGGTGAACACAGTCAGGGGAATGGGCTCCGGCGCCAAGTAAGCGGCTAGTGTCAGCAACTGCAGCGCAGCCGGGGACTGAGCGGCCAGCCTCTCTAGCGCGATCTGGACGCTGGCGGCCAGCGACACTGGATACGTGGTGGGGGCATCCTGGGCCAGCAGCTCGGTAGTCCGCTTGGCAAGCAAAGTCAGGTAATCCGCCACCCCGGTAGCGGTGTCGGCGAGGTGGGCTCCGGCCTGGGCCAGCGCCAGCGGCAGATCCCCCAGGGCTTCCGCGACCTCTCTCGCATCATCCGTACTCAGCTTCGGGGCGCGACGGCGCAACATTGCGATCGACTCGTCTCGATCAAACACCTCTACACTCACTGGGATGGCCAACTCCTGCCAGCCAGGGTTTCGCGACGTGATCAGCACATGTCCGCCGCCGGGCAAATAAGGCGCCAACGCGGCAGGATCTTCAGCGTTGTCGAAAATCAATAGCCAGCGCCACCGCACACGCAGTAACCCCAGCAATCGACCCACCGCCATGGTAACCGGGTCAGTAGTGCTTACCACACCCAGTGCCTGAGCCAGCTCAGCCAGCCGACCTCCCACCAGAGCCGGTTGCTGCGCCGGAACCCACCAAACCAAGTCGTAGTCCGCCCCGTAACGGTGGGCATACTCAATGGCCAGCGCACTCTTCCCAATCCCGCCCATCCCATACAGGGCCTGCACCACCGCGCTCGAAGACCCGCCCCACCCCGTGTGCAACCTGACGAGCAGCTCCTGCCGCCCGGTGAATACCGGGTTCCGCGCGGGCACGTTCCACAGCTGCTCCGCCGACCCAGCCTGCGACGGGCCACCCGACAGCTCTACCAGTGCCTGAAACAGCACTTCGCTAAGCTCCTCCGGGGTCTTCACTGTTGCCGTGGTCAGCCCACTCTCAACTAGCCGAGCCCGGAAAGCCTCCTGCCGCGCGCCATACCGCAGATCAACAAACAGATCTCTCGGGCCCTGGGCCTCCTCACCGATCAGTATCACCAGTCGCGGTAACCCCGCCTCGCTGGCGACCTGGAACTCCCACTCCGTATAGGACAGCTCCGGACGATCGGCCACCGGCGATCCATACCGAAATCCCGCCACGGCCACGTACACATCCGCCGACCGAACCGCATCAGCGCACACCTGCGCCGGTTGCTGCTCCCCAGGCCCGAAATACGCCATCTCCACAATGGCGTCTCCAGCCCGAGTCACCGCGTGCTCCGCCGCAGCCACAAACGATCGCCCCACCGGAAACCGCGCCAACTCCGAGGTATGACTGATGAACACCCGTCGTGACCGCACCACGACACACAGCATCGCCACTTGCGCGGCTACCAGCAAGCCGAATACGCCACGCACCGGTCACGGACGACCAACGGGCCATCGACAAGGCCAGCTGGACTCCCGGCCCAGGGCTCCGGCAAAGTCATTGATGGTTGGGCTTAAGCTGCGGTGATGGGAGGCGACACGCCGGGCGGATAGCGCCCTCACCATCGCTGATCCATCCTGCCCTCACGCACCTGGCCGCTGCGGCCGATGACAACAGGCTCGCTGGCACGGGTGTGGTGGCCGCGCTGGCGAAAGTGCCCGATCCGCAGGCCCGGCGGGGTGTGCGGCACCAGATCAGTGCGATCCTCGCGCTGGCGGCCCGTGCGGTGCTGGATAATCACTAGCTCGCAGGTTTCCGGATCGAATCGTCTGGGTTGCCGCTGACGGCCACGTCGCCTCCGGTGTGCCCTGCGGCGGCGGGCAGAGTGGTGCGGCCGACCAAGGAGTGCCGGATGTTGGCGCGAAACGCCGCCTCCAGTGATTCCAGGCTGCGTTGTTTAGTCTCTGGCAATATCCACCACACGACCGGGAAGAGCACGACATTAGCCGCCGCGTACGCGATGTAAATGGCGCCGGCGCCAGCGAGTGCGGTCAGGCCCGGGAAAGTGAAGGAAACCAGGAAGGAAGTCAGCCAGTTGAACAAGGTGGCGATAGCCATCGCCGCTCCCCGGATGGCCAGGGGGAAGATCTCGGCCAGCACCACCCACAGCACCGGGCCCCACGTGGCCGAGAACGTGTTGGTGAACACCACGAACGCCGCCACCGCGATCACGACAAGCGCGGTCGAGTGGACCGGAAGCGACAGCACCGCGACACCGATAGCCAGCAAGCTGGCCGCGGTGCCCGCCAGGCCAGCCAACAGGATGGGTTTGCGCCCTCGCCGGTCAACGATCTTGGACTGGACCACCACAGCGATGGTCGCGATGTTGAGCAGTCCGTTGAGGAAGGCAAACAACAACGCATTGGAGTCAGAGACTCCAAAACCGGTCAATACGGTCGGGACATACACGATCGTGCCGATGCCGGTCAGCTGCTGAAAGATGGCCAGCAAGGCACCCAGCAGCAGCAGTCGGCGCACCCATGACGCCGACAAGCGAGCGCCGGTACGCGCGTCGTGCCGCTGACGTTCCACCTCGGTGATATCACTGAACTCCCGCCCGGCCAGCTCGGTCTGGCCGCGCAAGCTAACCAGCACCGTGCGCGCCTGGTCGGGGTATCCGCGACGGATCAGGGACCGGGGAGTGTCGGGCAGGGCGAGCGTGCCGACCACCAAAACGACAGCGGGAAAGACCCCAAGCAGCAACATCCACCGCCAGGAGCCAGTGAAGCCCAGCAGGTAACCGATGGCCGCAGCCAGCCCCGTCCCTATGATGATCATATACTGGTTCAGGGATGTGATCACTCCACGATCGCGCGCCGGGGCCATCTCGGCGAGATAGACCGGCACCAGCACCGACGCGATACCCACCGCCAGCCCCAGAACAAAACGAAACGACACCAGCATCGGCACAGCCGACGCGACACCGGCGCCCAGGGCGCCCACGGTGAACACCACCCCGGCAGCACACAACATCCACTGCCGTCCCACGCGATCGGCGACCGGGCCGCTACCCAGCGCGCCCACCATCGCCCCGAACACTGCAGCACCGACCACAGCACCTTCCTGCCAGGCCGTCAGCGGCACATCCCGCCGGATGAACAAGATCGCGGCACCGATGATCCCCAGGTCATAACCGAACAACACCGCCGCCAGCGCACCCACGGCGTACACCCTTCGCGGAGTCACCCGAACCCGCCACGCCAAGGCCACCGCCACCCCCACACACTAATCGATCTTGAACGGATGCGCCCTTAACGATGTCACGACGCGAAACAACGATCGCGACGGGTTGACCCGATCTATCTGCTGGGCCCATTCGATTGGTTCTCGACTACGTGATCTCCCAGGTTCTCGTTCTCGCCACCGTCGTGCTGCTCTGGCTCAGCTCATGGTGTGGCCCGGCGGCAGCTGGCTCCTGGCTGATGCGATCAGTGCGGCGGCCGCGGCCGGTGGCAGCGATAGGGCGCCGCTGCGTTCCAGCTTGGCCAGTTCCGCGCGGGCCATGCCGTATGCCGCGATTCGCTCGGCGTCATGGCCAGACTCGTGGGCCAGAGTCAGAAGTTTGATCACGCGCTGCACCGTCGCGCGCTCGCCGGGGGGAATGCCAGCCAGCTGGATACGCTGTGCGGCCTCGCGCGCGGCGTGCCAGGCTCTCCACGCTTGATCGACCGCGTGAGCGAAGCGGCCGCAGTGCACGGGCGGGGGCTTGGTGTCGGTGTTTAGCGCCTGGGCTTCCGCGAAGGCGTCCACGAACCGCGCGGTCGATGGCACGGTGACATCGACCAGCGCGGGTAACCGCAGCACCGCCAGCGGGTCGCATTCGAACTGGGCGTATTCGCCGCGCAGCGCGTCGAACCGGGCCTGGGTAGCACGCCAGTCCAGTCCCGGCAGGGCGTCACCAGGCTCCGCCAGCGTCCTCCAGCGGAGAGCTTTTGATCCCTGCCAGGCCCGCTGGGGCCCAGCTAACCCGTTCAGGTAGACAGTGAGGCAGAAGGCCGAGCGCAGGGCGTCGATGCGAGCGCTGCCCTGCACCCGCCGGTAGCGGGCCAAAGTGTCCTCACCCAGCCGCCGCGCGTGCTGGAGCTCACCCAGCTTCCCCAGCACCAGCGTGAAGATGTGGGCCGAGTCCAGCGTGTCAGGGTGGTCCGCACCCCGTATCCGCCGTAAGCGGGCCAGGGTATCCGCGCCCAGCCACCACGCCTGGTGATACTCACCCAGCCGGTACAGCACCATGGTCAGGACGTGGGCCGACTGCAAGGTATCAGGATGGTCCTCGCCCAGCACCCGCCGGAAGCGGGGCCACGTGTCTTCACCCAGCCACCGCGCCAGCAAATACTCACCCGACATGTTCATCACCTGGGTGCGGCGGTGGGCCGGGCGCAGAGTCCAGAGGTCGTCGTCACCCAGGACCCGGACCAGGACATGCGCCGACTTCAGGGTATCGGGGTGGTCGGTGCCGAGGACCCGCCGACAGCGGGCCAGGGCGTCCTCGCCCAGCCGCCGCGCCTGCTGATACTCACCCGATCTGTACAGCGCCAGGGTCAGCACGCGGGCCCACTTCAGGGTATTGGGATGGTCCTCGCCCAGCACCCGCCGACAGCGGGCTAAAGCGTCTTCACTGACTCGCCGGGCATCCCGATACTCACCTGGATCGACCACGAGCTACCGCATGGACAAGCGTTTCGCGGCGGCACCCGGATGACATGGCTGGCACACTGCACTTCGACAATGAACACTAGGTAACCAGCGGCTGAACAGCGGACTGTATCAATCCTTACAAGGTGTAACCAGCTATACGTCCCGGCGGGCGAACGAGAGCGCACACAGGCCGCCGACGAGGACCCCCAGATGGCGTTCATCACGCCCCGCAAGAGCCCGTCGGCGGGTAGCAGCACGCGAGCGATCGTGGCGACTCGAGCCACCGTCGACCGCGACTCGAGCCACCGTCGACCGCGACGCCAGTGCAGACCCGGTGCTGAATCGACGGTACCGGAATAAGGTCACGGGGCACCTGTTTTTAGGCTCGCCCTGCTGGCACTGCGCAGGTCACGGTGATGAGCGTAGACCAGAGAGCGAGCAGGTCTGTTTTCGGTGAACGGCATGGGGTGTGTTGGTGAACGAAGCACAAGCGCCGGTGGCAACCGAGGAGGCCCCGGTGACACCCGAAGAGATTATAAGACTCGGATCGGCGTTTTGGGGTTCGAAAACCTTACTGAGCGCCGTCGAGCTGGGGGTGTTTTCTGAGCTGGCGAGCGCGGGCGGGTTAGACGGCGAGGCGCTGCGGGAGCGGCTGGGCCTGCATCCGCGTAGCGCGGCGGACTTCTTCGACGCCTTGGTCGCGCTGGGGATGCTTGAGCGCGAGGATAGTCGTTACGCTAACACCCCTGCCACCGACGTATTCCTCGATCGGGCCAAGCCCTCCTACATGGGTGGCGTCTTGGAGATGGCCAACGCGCGTCTATACGGCCATTGGGGGTCTTTGACCGAAGGGCTGCGAACCGGGTTGCCGCAAAACGAAACCAAGGGCGGTGGCGGGAACATCTTCGAGGTGCTCTATCCCGACGCGGCGAAGCTGGCGCAATTCGCCCGCGCGATGAGCGCTGCTAGCGCCGCTACAGCGCGGGCGATCGCGATCAAGTTTCCCTGGCAGAAGTACGGCAGCGTGATCGACATTGGCTGCGCCGAGGGGGCCGTGCCAGTTCAGATCGCACAGACTCATGAGCACCTCACTGGCGGCGGTTTCGACCTGCCCGAGCTCGCGCCGATCTTCGACTCCTACGTCGCGGGCTTCGGGCTCGGCCAGCGGCTGCACTTCACCGCCGGCAACTTTTTCACCGACGCGCTGCCCCCGGCGGACGTGCTCGTGATGGGCCATATCCTGCACGACTGGGACCTCGACGAGAAGCAGCTGTTGTTGCGCAAGGCTTACGATGCGCTGCCCGAGGGCGGCGCGCTGATCGTCTACGACACGATCATCGACGACGAACGGCGCAGTAACGCCTTCGGCCTGCTGATGAGCCTGAATATGCTGATCGAGACGCCGGGCGGATTCGACTACACCGGCGCCGATTGTCGCGCCTGGATGCGGCAGGCGGGCTTTCGCGACAGCTACGTCGAGCACCTTCTCGGACACGACTCGATGGTTATCGGAATCAAGTAGGCTGCCACCGGCCACAAGCGGCGTCGAACCACTCGGAGATCTCAGCTCCTCACCTCTTACTTCGCAGTGCGCGTTGCCAGCCCGAGGACCTATACTCGCTCTCATGGCTCTAACCAATGGCCTCACCCTGCCGCGACCAGTCGCCGAAGCCTGACTGACCATCGCCCCGCAAAGGAAGCCATATGCTCATCCCGGACATTCGTGTAGATCTCGGTACCCCCGCGACACTACAGGAACTTGAGGAATCTCTCTTCCGGCTGTATTATGACGCCTTTTCAAAGCCACCCTATACATGGCCAGGGCATGGTGAGACAGAGTTTCGACGGGGTCTTTCGCGACTTGCTCGTGACACCACCCTCGGCATCGTCACCGCACAGACCGACAATGAATTGATCGGTTTCGCCTACGGCCATGCCTTGCCCGCGGATACGCACTGGTGGGATGGCTTTATAACGCCGGTACCCGAGGAAGTGACTCAAGAGCGGGAGGGGCGAACGTTCGCGCTCATTGACTTCGTAGTGGCCGAAGCGTGGCGCGGCCGCGGAACCGGCCGCAGGCTCCATGACACCCTGCTTGGCAGCCGCCCTGAATCACGAGCCACGCTAGCGGTAGAGCCTGTTGCCCATGAAGCGCGAGCACTCTATGGACGGTGGGGATGGCGAATCGTCGGCCGTCTCCGCGGGCCAGCTACCGACTTCGCGCCCGAGTTCGACATTATGGTTCGTGATCTACCGCTTGATCCTCATTGAGTCCATAGGCGTGCAATTGCTCATCCAAGTCCCGCACCACCAAAGGCACTCCGCACTGGGCTAATTGGTCACGAGCCGCCTGGACTCGTCCCACCAGC
>DASTBN010000629.1:0-11465 GCA_035712045.1 Pseudonocardiaceae bacterium | reverse complement strand
GGTCCGAGCGTCGGCACCCCGCGTCCCCGGTGCACTGACGCCGCGCCGACCACTCGCACCACGAGGGTCGCCCCCACCCAACTCGACGGTGGCGCCCGATTCCCGTTCCTCGCTCAGCTCCACCTCCCGCCTGGTGTCTTCCGCAGCATCTGGCGCCGTGAATCCGAGGATGGCACCGTCACCGAGCTCCGCGCCCCGGACGGGTCATGGGCCGAGGTCACCCGCGAACCGGACGCAGAGGCCCGCTACCACGTGCGGGAGGCCGGGCCCACACCGCTGTGGGCGCACGTCGAGACCGCATGGGAACAGTGGATCGACCTCGGCTCACCGCAGTGGCACGAGTTCGGGCTCACCGCCACTCCCGCCCGGCACACCGTCTGGTTCGGGTGCCCGGACGGGCCAAGCTGGCTGCTACCCGTCACCGACGTGCGGGATGCTGGCGGCGGCAAGCATAGCGACGAAGACAAGGGTGAGCAGGGTCAGCGGGGTGACCAGGACCGGATCCGCCAGGCACGGTGACCGGCGTCGACGGCGTCATGGACCCGGATTCGGCCGGGGACGTGATTCGCGGTGAGCCTGTCCGCGTTCGTACAGGTCGCGTGCGCGGGGTTGCGCTGATCCACCACCAACCCCCTACCCCGACCGGGGGCGATGCCCGCACTGCCGTCGCGGGCCAGCCCGGCGGCTCTGGTGCCGCCGGAACTGGCCTTGCGTGGTCTGGAAGCAGGTCCACTGCGAGCTGCTCGGCCCTTTCACCGGGGATGGCCGCCACCTCAACCGGCCATAAGCACCACGAAAACAACGCCGCTGACACAGTGACGTCGACGTTCCCCACACAGGGACACACATGGAGATGACCGAGATGGGCAAACGAGACACCAGCACGGACGGGCAGGTCCAGCAACCGGACCCGTCCAAGTAGGAGAAGCCGCACGACTACGGCGAGGGCAAACACGCGGGAGACTTGGAACAAGATGACAACGATGACCAAGCCGGTGACCACGACTGAGCAGCTGACTGGCGAGTTGTCTGGAAAGATTCCCACCGCCTGGGCAGCATCGTTCTGCGCGGTGGACCGGGCGATGTTCATCCCGCCCAGGATCTGGACATACAACGATCGCGACGAACCGCAACCGCTCGACCGGGACGCTGACCCGCAGCGGTGGCGTCAGGTGGTCTACTCCGACACGGCGATCATGACCCAGTTCGACAATGGCACCACCGCGTGGCCGGACACCACCGGGGTTCTGCCCACGAGCTCAGCCTCCCAGCCCTCGCTGGTGATGGACATGCTCACCAGCCTTGATGTGCGGAACGGTCACCGAGTCCTGGAGATCGGCACGGGCACGGGCTACACCGCCGCGCTCCTGACGGCCCGGCTCGGCGACGGGAGATCGAGATCCGAGCGCAAGACTGAACGAGTCCCGGGCGGGATTAATCCTGGCCGGTTGGCAGCGATTTCCTAGAGCGAGCCGCGACCCCGGCCAGGCCGTGCCGTATGTGCCACCGCAGGAGGTTGAGTACACCCATACATTTCTATCAATCCTCCGCTTCCGCCGGCCAGCTTTCCCGCATATTTACTGCGGACGCCAATGGTGCCGTCATACCCGCATCCGTTCCAGCCCGGCGGCCGATTCCAGGCATCCGGATGTCTCTTCTGGCAACGGCCCTGGCCGAGTTCGTGCGTTATATGCACGTTCCTGGAGGCGGGCCTAGGCTGGGTGTGCGCCACAGACGCGCGGATGGCCGAACGGCGCGAGCGATGCGGAACCAGGCGGCGGGGCGCCCGGAAGGGGAGGCCGACAGCACATGGGCGAGGCGAGATCGTCCGGGGAGCCGCGGCTGTCCTTCTCGTTCTGGGGGTCAGGCCGGGGGCGGGGAGGAGGCCATCACCCAGGCGCGGCACGCTGGAATCGAAAATTTCCTGGGAGAATCGAGGTAGACGTGTGTATTGTCTCGGATGTTAAGAAATTCGCCCGTACCACGATAGCCAGGTACCTGCTGGCCCATGGTGAGGAGGACTATCCGGAAGCCCTGATCGCCGGATTACGGGAGCTGGGTGTTTTCGGGGCGAGTATCCCCCGGGAATATGGGGGGCGTGATCTGGGGCCGCGGGATATCGCGTATATCATGTATGAGCTGGCGAGGGGCTGGCAGCCCCTGGCTGGCCTGGTGGGCACGCACGGGAAACTCTGCCGGGAAGTGTTGCGGCACGGCACGCCACATCAGAAGTCCTGGCTGCTTCCTCCCATGGCCCGTGGCGAGTTGATTTGCGCGCGCGCGTATCACGAGCGGGGCAGCAACGATCCCGAGCTGCTGGAGAGCAGGATCGAGTATCGCGGGGGCACGGGGGTACTGCGTGGTCACAAGGATTGGGTGACGAACGCCAGGAACGCGGACCGCATTATCGCCATCGCCCGCGGGGGGACAATCACGCAGGCCGTGGTGGTGGATCCCAGCCGGCCGGGGATCCGTATTGGTGACGAACTACCGCGGCCGGGGATGCGGGGGGTGTCCCTGGCCGCGGTAGATTTCGCGGGATACGAGTTCGACCCGGAGCGCGATGTCCTGGGCGGGCCGGAATGCGATGTCACCGGATCGGCACGCGGCCACGACATGACCGGTTACGCCACACGTGCCCTGGGATCCGCCGATGCCACGCACGCGTGGCTGAGGGAGTTCGTTCGCCACTCCCTCGGGAAATTTCCCCCCGAGGTCCAGGGAGCCATCAGGCTGCGTGTCGGTGAGGTGAGCACGCAGGTGTCAGTCATGCGCGCGGTGTGGCGGGACCTGATGAGCTCCCCCCCGGGCATCTCGGCCGATGAGGCCAAAATCTTTTGCTCGGCGACACTTCAGAAAGTGATCAGCGCGGCGAGCGCGCTCTGCGGCGGAGCCGGCTACGCCGGCGAGGACGCGACTCTCACCAGACATTACCGGGACGCACTGGCGCTGCAGATCATCGGCGCGCCCAACGATGCCCTGCTGTCCCGGGTCGGGACACGGGCGATAATGGAAGAATAACGATACCCCCCGCCTCAAGTGAATCTTGAGCGCGCCTCGATGCCGCGTAAGTAACGTTGAAATCCGCGCGCCCGGTAAATGGCGCGCACCGGGAACCGGCGGGGCGGGCAGCGCGTGGAGATATACCGGGAAGAACACAGCGTCATCGCGCGATACGCGGATCGGCTTATCGATATCCCAAGACAGTACCTATGCCTGACAACCCTGCGCGAGGGCGCGCGTATCGTCGCGCTGCCCGACTACCGCGGCGTGCGCATCGACGTACTGGACTTGTCAACACTGAGCACAACCGGAACCTTCAAAGACTGGGTCGCCGCCATCGCGGTGGCCGGGGCCATAGCCCGGCAGCAGCGCGTCGTCCTCGCCCAGAGCTCCGGTAACACCGGTAACGCGATCGCCCGATACGCCTCCAACGCCGGCATCCGGTGCGTCATCCTGTACCCCCCACCCTCACGACGGCGCATCCTCCCCGGCCTCGCGCGCCTTCCCGGCGTCGAGTTCATCGAAATCGACGCGCCCGAGGAACAGATCAAACGGGTTCTCGCCGACTGCTCCCGGCAGCTGGAAATCCCCACGATCCCCTCCCTGCACTGCCAGTACGAGGGAAACAAACTCCGGGCCTATCTTCTCCACGACGCCGCCGCCGCGTCCGGCCGGCGCTGGGATTGGCACGTGCAGGCCCTCTCCAGCGCCTACGGCCCCCTCGGATTTTATCGCGGCGTATCCGAAATCCAGCACCGGAACCCCTCCATCACGGCCACCCCGCGTTTCCTCGGTATCCAGCAGGAAGCGGTCAGCCCCTATGTCTCGGCCCTCACCGGAACCCCCACCCAGACGAACGCCCCCATGATCGAGCCAACACTATTCCGGAAGACACTGACACCCGCACTGATGAACCAGATGCGCCACATGTGCGCGACATCGAACGGAACAGTACGGCTGCTCACCAATACAAGCTATCTAGCACTAGAACAGCACACCATCCACATGCTCAACACCGCCGGTATAGCCATCACCCTCGACAGCGATGGCCAGCCCAGAGAACGAGCCGGTCTCTACTCCCTGGCCGGCGCGTGCGATGCCATCGACCACGGCCTGATCCCACCAGGCGATCAGGCCCTCATCGTCTACACGGGCGGATCCGGACCATCAGCCCCACTTTTCTACCCACGCTTCCGCACCCAGGCCAGTGCCCTGACCTCCGCCGTCTCCCACGCCCTCACCACCACCAGCGGCCAGGCACTACTCACCGAAGGACACCGGCCATGCTGCACACCAATCTGATACGCCCACTCCATGATCTGGTGCGAGAGCATGCCGAGCGGATCGGGAGCAAGGTCGCTTTCGTGGACGCCCGGCGTGCGGTGAGTTATAGAGACTTACAGCGGCGATCCGCCCGTGTGGCCGGTCATCTGGCGGGGCTCGGCGTGAGACGGGCGGACCGGGTCGCACTCTACCTGGGCAACAGCGTCGAGGTCGTGGAAAGTTGCCTGGCCACAGTGCGAGCGGCGGCGGTGGGGGTGCCCGTGAACCCGGACGCGAGTGATCCGGAACTGGCGTACCTGCTCACCGACAGCGATCCCGTGGTCGTGGTGACCGATCCCGGGCACCTGAACCAGGTACTGCGAGTGAAGTCAGCGACGACCAGAGTCATGGTCACCGGCGAGGGTACCGCCTCACCCGGCCTGCTGTCGTTCGAAGAACTCGCCCGTACTGATCCGGCGACACCGGCACGCGATGACCTCGGGCTCGACGAGGACGCCTGGATGCTCTATACCTCAGGAACCACCGGCCGGCCCAAAGGCGCGTTGTCCACCCAACGCAACCGATTATGGTCAGTGGCCGCCTGCCTGGCCCCAATCCTCGGGCTGGACGAATCGGACCGCCTGCTGTGGCCGTTACCGCTAGCGCACAGCCTGTCGCACGTGTTCCTCGTGCACGGCGTGGTGGCCACCGGGGCGAGCGCCCGTATTCTGAACGGTTTCGCCGCGGCTGACGTGCTCGACGTGTTCCGCCACGAGGCGGTGACGATGCTGGCCGGGGTACCGGCGATGTACCACCAGCTGGTAGCCGCCGCCGGTGACGAGGACGCCGGGGCGGGGAATCTGCGCGTGTGTTTCTGCGGCGGCGGGGTCGCCACAGCCGCGCTGTGTGACGCCGTCGAGCGTGCCTTCGATCGGCCGTTGATCAGCGGTTATGGCAGCACCGAGACCAACGGGCCGGTGGCGATGAACTGGCTGTCCGGCACCAGGGTGGGGGGCTCGTGTGGTCTGCCGGTGCCTGGAGTGTCACTGCGATTAGTCGATCCGGCCACTGGGATCGACAGCCGGGCGGAGGGCGAGTTGTGGGTCAGTGGCCCGAACGTGATGGCCGGCTATCACAATCAGCCCGAGGAGACTGGGCGGGCGCTGGCTGATGGCTGGTACCACACCGGGGACCTCGCACGCCGCGACGAGCACGGTTACCTCACCATCACCGGGCGGATCACCGACCTGATCCGCAGGGGCGCGGAAAGCGTGCACCCGCTTGAGGTAGAGGAGGTTCTGCGGGACGCTCCCGGCGTCGCTGACGTCGCTGTGGTCGGCCAGTCCCACGAGATCCTCGGCGAGGTACCGGTCGCCTTTCTCGTGCCGACCGCAGCGGAGATCGATCCACCGGCTGTGCTGGCGGAATGCCACGACCGGCTGGCCTACTTCAAAGTCCCCGAGCTGCTGTATGAAGTCGACCGCATTCCCCGCGACAGCCTGGGCAAGGTCAGTCGTGCCGCACTGCTCGAACAGCCCGCGCGGCTACTCACGACCGGTTCGAGGACCCTGCGACGCCGTGCGAGAAACATGGATCCGAGCGATGTGGCGGGATTCCGGGACGGGCTGGCCAGCCGAACCCGCGCTGAGCGCGAACGCGCCGTGCTCGCGCTGGTGCGCGCGCAGGCCGCAGCACTGTGTGATCAGCCCGCTGTGGAGGCCGACAGTGTGTTCACCCATCTTGGATTCACCTCTGTCACTGCGGTCGCGTTGCGGGACCGGCTGGCCGCCGCCACCGGCCTGCCGCTGCCCGCCGCGATCACGTTCGACCATCCGACACCCGCCGCGCTGGCCAGTTTCCTGACCAGCGAACTGTTCGGACCGGCGCCTGCCGCCGACCAGCCGCCCGCGCCGAGGCCGGTGGCTAGCACCCCGGCCGAGCCGATCGCGATCGTGGGCATGGGCTGCCGGCTTCCTGGTGCCGACAGCCCCGATCGGCTGTGGACCTTGGTCGCTGAGGGCCGCGACGCGATCACCGAGTTTCCCGCCGACCGGGGCTGGGACAACGATCAGCGGTACCACCCGGATCCGGACAGTCCTGGCACGCCATACGTCCGCCACGGCGGCTTCCTCCACGACGCGGCCTCGTTCGACGCGGCGTTTTTCGGTATCAGCCCGCGCGAGGCGCTGGCGATGGACCCGCAGCACCGCTTACTGCTGGAGGTCGCGTGGGAGACCCTCGAGCAGGCCGGCCTCGACCCACACACCCTGCGGGGCAGCGCCACCGGCGTGTACGCCGGGATGATGTTCCACGACTACGCGCCCGGCCCGAGGACCGTCCACGATGAGCTCGATGTCAACCTGATCACCAACAACATCGGCGGCGTCGCCTCCGGCCGGATCGCCTACACCCTCGGCCTGCGGGGGCCGGCCGTCACTGTGGACACCGCGTGCTCGTCCTCGCTTGTCGCGCTGCACCTCGCCGCGCAGGCGCTGCGCTGCGGTGAGTGTTCACTGGCCCTCGCGGGCGGCGTCACCGTGACCGCGACACCGGATAGCTTCGTGGCGTTCTCGCAAGCCGAGGCGCTGGCCCCGGACGGGCGCTGCAAACCATTCGCCCTCGCCGCGGACGGCACCGCATGGGCCGAAGGTGTCGGATTGGTATTGCTCGAGCGGCTGTCCGACGCCCGCCGCAACGGCCACCAGGTACTCGCGGTGATTCGTGGCAGCGCGATCAACCAGGACGGCGCTTCCAACGGGCTGACCGCCCCCAGCGGCATCGCTCAGGAACAGCTAATCCGGCGTGCGCTGGACAACGCGGGACTCGCGCCGTCCGATGTGGACGCTGTCGAGGCGCACGGGACCGGCACCAGGCTTGGTGACCCAATCGAAGCTAGCGCTCTGCTGGCCGTTTATGGGCCGGGCCGTGAGGCCGGTCGGCCGCTGTTGCTGGGCACACTGAAGTCCAACATCGGCCACGCCCGCGCCGCCGCCGGCGTCGCCGGCGTCATCAAGATGGTGCTGGCCATGCGGCACGGCCTATTACCCGGCACCCTGCATATCGACGAGCCCTCGCCGGAGGTGGACTGGGCGGCCGGTGCCGTTGAGTTGCTGACCGCGATGCGCCCCTGGCCCTCTCCCGGACGGCCGCGCCGGGCCGGGGTCTCATCGTTCGGTGTCAGCGGCACCAACGCCCACCTCATCCTCGAAGAACCGGAAGAACCACCCGCCGCCCGCGACGCGGTGCCGGCCACCGCCGTCACTCGCCGGCCGCCACCGGTCGTGCCGCTGGCGTTGTCGGCCGCCACCGATGCCGCGCTGCGCGCTCAGGCCCGCCGGCTGCTGGCCCACCTGACGGCCCATCCCGAGCTGGACATCACCGATGTGGGCTGGTCCCTGGCGGCCACCCGCGCGTTGCTGCGGCACCGTGCGGTGCTGCTGCCCGCTAACCGTGATGCCGCGCTACACGACCTCGGTTCACTCGCCGACGGCCGGCCGGCACCCGGAACCGTCCGCGGCGTGGCCACCGGTCGGCCACGGACCGCGTTCCTGTTCCCCGGGCAGGGCAGCCAGCGTCCCGGCATGGGCCTGGAGCTGCACCGGACGTTCCCAGTCTTCGCCGCGGCGTTCGACGAGGCCTGCGCGCACCTGGATACGCATCTCGACCGGCCGCTCAAGGAAATCCTGTTCGCGGCCGGCACCTCCGATACAGGCCTGCTCGACCAGACCTCCTACGCCCAGGCCGCGTTGTTCGCGCTCGCCGTCGCGCTGGCACGGCTGACCGGTCATTTCGGCATTACGCCGGACGCGGTGGCCGGCCATTCCATCGGGGAGCTGGCCGCCGCGCATGTCGCCGGTGTGCTGACCCTCGCCGACGCGTGCGCGCTGGTCGGTCACCGGGGGCGGCTGATGCAGGCCGCACCCGCCGGCGGCGTCATGATCGCCATCGAGGCGAGCGAGAGCGAGATCCTGACGTCGCTAACCAGACACCGTGGCGTGGTGTCCATCGCGGCCGTCAACGGGCCGTGCGCGACGGTCATCTCCGGTGAGCGGCATGCCGCGCAACGAATTGCGGAGCTGTGGCGCGGCCAGGGGCGCCGGACCTGGCGGCTGAAGGTGAGTCACGCCTTTCACTCCCCGCACATGGACGGCGTACTCGATGGCATCCGGGAGGCGGCCGGGCACCTGGCCTACGCCGATCCAGCCGTCCCGGTCGTCTCCAACGTCACTGGGCGACCGGCTACCGGCGCCGAGCTGCGGTCTCCGGCCTACTGGGCCCAGCACATCCGGTGCCCAGTCCGCTTCGCCGACGACATCCGGTGGCTCACAGACGATCACGTCAGCGTCTACCTCGAGCTCGGCCCGGACGGAGTGCTCACCGCCATGGTCCGAGACTGTCCCAACGGCGGACGGGACGCCGCGCTCGTCCCGGCATTGCGTCCTGGAAAGCCGGAGCCGCGAGCGTTCCTCACGGCGCTGGCCGCGCTGCACGTCCATGGCGTGGCGGTGGATTGGGCGGTCTGCTTCCCTGGCGCCCGCCGGGTTGACCTGCCGACCTATCCGTTCCATCACGGCCACTACTGGCTCGGTGCTCACAGCGGTAACACCGCCAATAGCCATCACCCGCCAGAGCCGACATCCCGGCCATCCCCCGTCGCCGCCGGCCGCCGCCCCGATCTGGCCACGGCCTACGCCGTCCCCACGACGGAACTGGAGCACCTGGTGGCGCGCCACTGGGCTGAGATCCTTGGGGTGGACCGGGTCGGTGTCCACGACAACTTCTTCGACTTGGGGGGTCAGTCCCTGCTGGCGACCCAGATGGCCAACCGGCTCCGTGATGAACTCTCGGTCGAGCTCTCGGTGGAAAAACTCTTCGACAACTTCACCGTGGCCGAGGTAGCCCGCGAACTCGAGTATCTCCGGCAAGCCCCGGCGACCGCTCACACGAAGATCGTCCCCAGCCGCCGCCGGGCCGTCCCGTGAATTCGACTCGCCACTCCCCGCCGAGCGGGGCGGTTGTGCGCTGACCAGGGAGTACCACGATGTCATCAAAGCCATCCGCCCGTATCGATGACCCTCCCGGCGGCGGGGCCGCAGCCGGGCGGGCCAAGGGGGCCCTCGACTTTCCCTCGTCCTATGCCCAGGAACAAATGTGGTTTTTCTACCAGCTCGATCCCCAGAACGTGTCTTACAACGTCCCGCTACTCCAGCGGCTGACCGGCGATCTGGATACCGGCGCGCTCGAGGCGGCCATCAACGACCTGATCACCCGTCACGAAACCCTGCGGACGACATTCGCCGAGTCCAGCGGCGGTCTGTGGCAGATCGTCGCCGAGCGACTCGTGGTGCCTATGCCCACGATCGACTGCTCCGCGCTGCTGCCGGGACCGCCTGAAGGCCCGGTTACCGAGTGCGAATCTTTCCGAGCCCGGCTGCTGGAGGAGATGCGGCGCCCGTTCGACCTGGAGGAAGGGCCGCTGTTGCGGGTCCGCTTGATGCGGCTCGGCCCCGCCGATCACTGCCTGCTCATCTGTGTGCACCACATCGTCATCGACGGCTGGTCGATAGGCGTGCTCGCGCGGGAACTCGCACACGCTTACCGGGCCCGCCTCGGCGGTGCGGCACCGGCCTGGACCCCACTGGAGATCCAGTACGGCGATTACGCCGAGTGGCAGCGTGGGAAGCTCGACGAGCAGTCACTCGCCGAGGGCCTCGCCTACTGGCGGGAACGCCTGGCTGGCGACCTCACCATCCTGCCGCTGCCGACCGACCATCCTCAGCTGCGGGCACGCTCGTTCGCCGGTGACCAGCTCGACTTCACCCTGCCCCCGGAACTCACCGCCGGGATCAAGGAGCTCTGCCGTAACCAGGGCGCCACCGTGTACATGGTGCTGCTCACCGGCTTCGTCGCCCTGTTACGCCGCTACAGCGGGCAGGACGACATCCTGATCGGCACGGCGTCGGCCAACCGGGACAACACGCAGATCGAGCCGCTGATCGGCATGTTCGCCAACACCCTGCCGCTGCGCGTGGACGCATCCGGTAACCCGACCTTCGCTGAACTGCTGCGCCGGGTCCGGGACGCGAGCCTGGGCGCCTCCGCCCACCGGCACATCCCGCTGGAGAAAATCGTCCAGGAGGTGGCACCTCAGCGGGATCGGGGTGGAAACCCGCTGTTCCGCATCGCCTTCGCACTCCAGGACTTCGGACGCTCTGACATCGAGTGGCCGGGACTGACGGCCAGCCCGATGACTGTGCGGGGCTGGACCAGTCGTCTCGATCTCGAACTGCACGTACGGGAGCAGCCGGGAGGATTGCAAGGGAGGCTGGCGTTCGCCACTGATCTGTTCGAGCGGAGCACCGCCGTGCGGATGGCTGAGGCGCTGCGCCGGGTGTTCGAGGCCGTCACGGCGGACCCTGACCGCAGGCTGGGGGATCTCCCGCTGGTGACCCTGCGGGAACAGGCTCAGCTGGCCGATGGCTTCGCCGGAGGGGTCCCTTACGACCGGGATGGCACGGTCATGGCCCGGTTCGGGAGGCAGGTGGCGGTCCGGCCGGAGGCCATCGCGGTGTGCGATGCGGGAGGCACGGCCTCCTATCGCGAGATCGACACATGGTCGAGTCTGCTAGCCAGCGACCTCACCGGAGCGGGCGTGTCACCGGGCAGCAGGGTGGCGCTGTGCTGTGGCCGCGGGCTGGACGCGGTGATCGGGCTGCTAGGGGTGCTGAAGGCCGGGGCGGTCTGCCTCCCCTTGGACGGGGCGGATCCGCCCGGCCGACTGCTCAGACTGGTGCGGGAAATGGGGGCGGCGTTCGTTCTCGCCGCGGGGGCGAGCACAGGTTCCGCTGCGGCGGGCGGGTGCGACGGCGACGAGTCGGCGGTGATCGACTTGGGGAGCCCCCGGTACCGGGGCCGCCTGGCCGATGGAGTCCCGTCCGCCCCGGAGATACGGATCGGTGGCGGCGACCCAGCGCTGGTGCTCGGTTTTGAGCCCCGCCCGGTGACCATCGGGCATGCCGAGCTGGTCCATCAGCTCGATCTGCTGGCTGCGGCAGTGGGCGGGCTCACCGCCGCGGACACCATCCGGTGCTGGGCGCCGGTCGCCACTCAGCGCTCGGTGTGGGAGATGCTGCTTCCGCTCTGCCACGGCGCGCGGATGACGATCGCCCGGGACGTGCCCCGGGACAACGCGGGGGCGC
>DASTBN010000628.1:0-2413 GCA_035712045.1 Pseudonocardiaceae bacterium | reverse complement strand
GATCGCCCGCCTGATCCAGGCGTCGGTGGCGAACACCAGGTGGCGCAGCGTCTCGATGAACGGCCACTCGCCGTCGACCGACTCCTGCAGCAGCTCAGGTGGCAGGCGGCGGGCCCGTTCGACGGTCTCGCCCCAGAGCCGCTCGAGGATGTCCCACACCTCGCGGAAGCCGGCCGGGTCCGCCGGGCGCATCTTGGCCCGGCCGGGATACCGTGCGTCGAGCTCCGCATTGACCAGGGCCACGAGGGCGACGCCATTGATCGTCACGCTCTCGATCTCGCCGTGGATATCGACGCCGGCCAGCTCGACGCCCCGCATCACGACCCCGCTCAGGTCGACACCGCGGAACAGCGCGCCGCTCAGGTCGACGGCGCGGTGCGGGAGCTGACGTCCTCTAGGAAATCTCTGAGATCAGCTGGCTGACACCTGCGACTATCTCGTGGTAAGCCTCTTCCCGGCACAAGGTTCTCCCAGGCCCGGTATGAGCGATCCTCCCCGGCTCGCCGATGTCAGCCACCGACCATGTACGCGTGCTGGCAGGAAGGGTGACGAGCCGCTGACATTCGTCGTGAACCCTCTGATTCATACAGACGACAACGTCGGCTCCTGCCAGGCGGGAACGGGTAAGCTGGTCTCCGTAACCGGCTTTGGCAAACTCTCGAATGCCATTCTTCGCAAGAATATCCAGTGTCGCGGTGTAGGCCGCCAGGTTCCTTGCCCTATCCGCTGCCGCCGAGGTCCCGCTCGACACAGCCTTGAGATACCCAAACTCGAGTGAGTTGAGATAGGCCTCGGCGATGATGCTCCTAAATGAGTTGCCCCGGCAAATGAAGTGAATAATCATCTCCATCAGAATAGCAGTCCAGTGGTGGAGCAATTGCGCCCGCCACTGTCTCCCACAGCACCGCCGTACCGGCCGGGTCACGTCACCGGATGACGCGGGCCGCTTGACCGAACGGGCGCGCCGCTGCGAGCGTCGGGGGATGGAGCGCAGCGTGTACGACGCGGCCGGTGGTTCCGCGGCGCTGGTGCGGCTCGCGGCAGCCTGGCATCGCCGGTGTTTGCAGGACCCGGTGGTCAGCCACGCCTTCTCCCATCCGGGCCTGCATCCGCAGCATGTCGAGCGGCTGGCGGCCTACTGGAGCGAGGCTCTGGGCGGCCCGGCGGGCTACACCGCCGGGATGGGCGACCACAGTCACGTGCTGCGGTTGCACGCCGGAAACGGCGAGCACGCCGAGATGGACCGGCGTGCGCAGGAGTGCTTCGCCCTAGCCCTCGATGACGCCGGGGTGCCGGATGACCCGCGGCTGCGGCGCACACTGATGGACTGGTTCGCGTGGATGACGGCCGCGATGGCCGCCTGTCCCCGATCCCCGGACGACGTTCCCGACGATGTGCCGTTGCCAGCCTGGTCCTGGAACGGGCCGGTGGACGCTCCCTGAGCGGCGCCCGCCAGGGCCCGGCTAGGGCGAGCCGTTGCCGGCCACGTCCACCGAGAACGAGTTGGTCGCCAGGCCCGTGCCGCCGCGCCACAGCTCGAAGCCGGCCTCAACGCCGATCAGGTACCACGAGTTCTGGATGTAGCCCCGGTTGACCGCGTCGCTCACGAGCGCCCGCAGGTCCAGGCTGGAGACCGAGGTGGTGCCGGTAGTCATCGTGTAGGTGATGGTGTTCCAGCGCCACTGCCGCGCCCACACGTGGTAGCTGTGGCCGCCGATACTGACGTTGCCGGCCACCAGTGAGCCGGCCGGATGCACGGGTCCGTGGTGGTTCAGCCAGATCATCAGCTCGGCGCCATTCGGCTGGCCGCTTGCGGTGGGCGTCTGGTTGAACCAGATGTCGTAGGCGACGTTGTAGACGTTGCCGCCCCCGGGCTGGGTAGTGTCCCAGCTCGTGATCACCGTACCGGTACGGATGCTGGACACCCGGATCGGCAAGCCGCTGTCGTGCGTGCACGCGCCCCAGTGGCAGCCCTTGTAGATGAACGGGTATCCGCCGGGTGCGCCGTGCGTGGTGTTCGCGATCGAGGAGTTCGCGACCGTGAAGTTGGCGTTTCCGTCGGTGGTGATGCACTGGGGGGCGCCCGAGTGCCACTCGTTGTTCATGATCGTGTAGGCACCGCCGCTGACCGACTGAGTCTGCGAGCGGCACAGCGTCGTGGCCGCCCCGGAGCAGGCAGCCAGCAGGGCGGCGGCCAGGATCTCGACCGTCGCCAGCAATAGTGCGGCAGCCAGTGCGCGGGCATGTCTGCGCGGGGTCATGCTCACCTCCTTAGGCGCATACCCGTGCTGGGGTGGGGTGCCGGCACGAGCGGTCCCATGCTAGGTGGCCTCTTTGCCCCCTACCGCCAGCCAGGCGACGCGGGTGGCTCGAGGTCCGGTCCGCCCCCGGCCGCGGCGCCACCATCGCCGGG
>DASTBN010000627.1:0-8490 GCA_035712045.1 Pseudonocardiaceae bacterium | reverse complement strand
AGGTGTTGGAATCGTGACCACATCAATGCCTTCGGAGGCAAAAACGGCATTGAAGCCGTCGGTGAACTTAGCGTCCCGGTCGCGGATCAGGAAGCGGAACGTGGTGATCTGATCGCCTGGGTCCATCAGCGGGTTGCGGGTGGCTTGGGTGGTCCAGGCCGCAGTCGGATGGGCGGTTACACCGAGCAGGTGCACCCGGCGGGTGCGAACCTCCATAACAAACAGGACATAGAGTCGGCGCAGCGTGACGGTATCGAGAGTGAAGAAATCGGTGGCCAGCAAACCCGTGGCCTGAGCACGCAGGAAGGTCCGCCAGCCAGTATCGGCTCGGCGTGGTGCCGGCCCGAGGCCAGCGGCGGTCAGGATGCGGCGGATCGTGCCCGCCCCCAGGCGATGTCCCAGCCCGGCCAGCTCGCCTTGGATGCGTCGGTGGCTCCAGGACGGATTCTCCTGCGCTACGCGCAGCACCAGGTCACGGATCTCGTCACTGACCGGTGGGCGGCCGGACGGGTTTGGATAGGTCCACTTCTTGGCGACCAGGCGGCGGTGCCAAGCCAGCAGCGTGCCGGGGGCAACGATGCGGTGGACGCGCAGCTGGCGGGGAAGTAAGCGGGCCAGGGCGGACAAGATCGCTCGGTCCGGCCATCGAGGCCGAGGTTTGCCAACCTGACGGCGCAGCACCAAGACCTCGTGGCGCAGGACGAGGATCTCGATGTCCTTGGCCTCGGCAGCCCGGGCGAACAACCGCAGCCAGCTAAACACCGTGACAGAGATCAAATACAGCAGCCGGAACAACACGGCCCGCGATCATTCCATGATCCCCGTCAGGGGTGAAACCCCAGTTCACGGTCCTAGACGGGGTTTTGGCACGGTACAGGGGAACACACGCCCGCCATGGTTCATCTCGCGACCCTTTGGCGGGACGGGCATACCGGTCAGTCACGCCGGATTATGGCGGGAGAACTATGCGCTTGTGCCCTGGTGCTGGTGGTCATGGCGTGGTAGGTCACGAGGGCGCGGCGGATCACCGCTCGTGCTGGGACGAGCGAGGGGATGGCCCGAGTGGGAACCGGTGAGCAGGGGTGTTGCGTCCGGTGCGGGGCCCGGTTACGTCGCCGGGGTGGGCCGGGGGCACCGGGGTGGTGTGATCCGTGCCGGCGGGCTGGTCCGGATCCGCGCCGGGATCTGCCTGAGGGGTTTTACGTCCAGGAGCGCATTGTGGCCGCGCTGGCTGACTATGACTTCGGGGCCCTGTTCCGCGGTGCGCGGGGCTACCGGGTGGTCCCAGCAGACCCTGGGCGATCTCGTCGGGCTGGACCAGCACCGGGTCTCTGTCATCGAACGCGGCCAGCGTCAGCTGCGTAATGTGGCGCTGGTCGCCCCAGTGGCTACCGCGTTGTGCATTCCTCCTGCTTTGCTGGGTTTCGGCGCCATGAGGACTAGCGTGAACCCTGCGAGGGATCAGGCGCGGAAGCTGGTGAGGTGGGTGGACCGCAGAGACTTCGTGCAGCAGGCCGCGACCCTCGCCTTGGGCGTGGCCGGGATGGCGGCCCTGGATATCGACCGGCTCACCGCGCTATTGCCCCATGCCGACCCGACCGGCACTCGCCACGTCGGGGCCTCCGACGTGGCGGTCATCGAGCAGGCCACCACCAGCTTCAGTGCCCAGGACTTCGCCAGCGGATCGGGCCCGGTCCGCGACCTCGCAGTCGGTCAGCTGCGCTCGGTGCTGCCCCTGCTGGGCGCCCAGATGACCGACGAGGTCCGGCCCCGGCTATACCTGGCGACCGCGCGGCTAGCCACCCAGGCAGGCTGGATGAGTTTCCAGATCCACCAGGACGAGGCGGCCAGGAGGCTGTGGATGATCGCCCTCGATGTCGCCCGGGACACCGATCACCCGCTGGCCACCGACCAGACCGTGTTCGTGCTATATGACCTGGCGCTGCAAGCAGTGGCATTGGGACGGCCCAAGGAGGCGCTGAGTCTGGCCCAGCTCGGGCACACCGCCGCCATCGGCGGGCATCCCGTCTCCGCAGCCACCCTGAGCTGCCTGGCCAACAGCCAGGCCCAGGCTCACGCCACCTGCAACGACCCGGCAGCCTGCGAGCAGGCGTTAGGCCAGGCTGCCGAGCACTTCACCAACATCAACCCGGCACAGGAGTCGTGGGCCGATTACCTCGATGACACGATGCTCACCCGCCGGCAAGGTGTTGTCCACTATGAACTGGCCCTGGCTAGCCGCGATCCGCACGCCGCCGGGCGGGCGGTGGTACTGCTGCGCCAGGCAGTGGAAGGCTTCGGCGCTGACTTCGCCGAACCCCGGGCACGGTGCCTGCCAGATCTCGCCGGGGCTCACGCGATCGCCGGTGATGCCGACACCGCGGTCAGTGTCGGCCACCAGGCCATTGACGCGGTCACGGCGCTGCACTCGCCCCGGGCCTATGACCGGCTGCGCGTCCTGAACACCGCGCTGGAACCATTACACACCAGCGCCGGTGTCGCTGAGCTGCGCGAGCGGCTAAGCACCACAGCGATCTAAGGCTCTCGTCACCCTGCCGGACGATGAGCTGGCCGTGTTTGACGTGATCTCCCGCACCCTTATCAGAGTCGGCGAAGGAGCGTGGCGCTGGCTCGGCTGGAACGTTATCCAGGACGGGCGCCTGACACGTCTCCCCGCCGAAACGTACAGCGGTTTCCCGCCGCTACGATCACGCCCGCCATCACCAGCACCGTGACCCATCGGCGCCGCTCAGGACCGGTCCGTGACCCCACCTGAGCTGCCAATTACTGTGGCTGGGGAGGCGGGTGCGGGGGCCGTGGCAGGCCAGAGGCGATGAGTCCGGCGGCTTTCTTGTCGGCGCCAGCGACCCAGGCGGCATACACTTTCAGTGTCGTTGATCCACCGCCGCCGTGACCAAGCCTGCCCGCGACGGTGCGCAGATCGATCCCAGCGGCCAGTAATTCGGTCGCGCTGTAGTGGCGCAGCGCGTGCGGGTGGGTCCTGAGACCGAGCTTCGCCGTCATCCGCGCGTAGCGATGGGTGATGGCGCTCGGATCGCAGGGGCGCAGGCTGTCCGGTGAGTAGGAGAACAGGAAGGCCTCGTCGCGCAATTCGGCGCCGCCTGTCACCAGCGTCAGCCATACCAGGGTGCCCCAGTCCTCATCCTGTTCCCACGCGGCGCTGGCGATCTTCGCCGCCTCGCCGGGAGAGGGCGGGTCGGGCTGCGGTTGCGGCATCCGCGGCCGCTGGGCGGCCTCTAGCGGGTTCACGGTGATCCAGCCCCAGCGCTTCGCCGCGCTCAGCGCACCGCTGAGCACCGCATGACACTGACGAACCGACGACAAAGCCAGGGGCTTGCACACGTGCTCCGCGCACCGCTCATCGCACTCATGAGGCCGGGGTGTGCGGTGCTCGATGAACTCCCAGCCGTGGCAGCGACGACGGCAGACCCGCAATTGCGCGTAAAGCTGCTCGAACGGGCGCGGACCGAGCCGGCACAGGCGGCTGATCGGTGTATCGCCCAGCACGGGACGGATGAAGCTCTCGATAAGCAGCCGGTAGCTCGCGCGAGTGGTCTCCTCGACCTGATGGGCAGCCGACCACTCATCGAGCAAGTAACCCAGCGTCACGTTCGTCTTCGCAGCCGTATTTTCCTGTACCTGCCGACGCAGCTAATCACGGAGCGCGATCGCCGCGTCCTCAGCGTCAGCGGGCCCGGTGAGGAACAGCTGCCGACCGGTCACCGGGTCGTACCCGCCGGAGATCCGGACTTGGTAAGTGCCGCCCCGCTGCCGGATGCCCGTCAGGTCCTTCGGAGCCTGCTTACGCCGCGTCATGACGGCGAGTGTAGACACACCTAATGGACACCCCGATGGACAAAGATCCACTCTGTATCACTCGTTAAGATCTTGATTTATCGCTTCTACGCTGGTCAGCGATACTGTGGATGATGCGCGCCCGAAGAGATTCGAACTCCCAACCTTCTGATCCGTAGTCAGATGCTCTATCCGTTGAGCTACGGGCGCTTGTTCTGTTCTCCGGCCAGCACTGATGCTGACCGACCGCGGAGGCTCCGGGATTCGAACCCGGGAGGGGGCGTAACCCCCAACCGCATTAGCAGTGCGGCGCCATAGACCAGACTAGGCGAAGCCTCCCGGGGCCTGTCCGAAGGCCGCCAGGGCAGTAGCGTACACAGCGTGTGCGCGATCACGCAAAGCGGTACCTGACCGGCCGCTTCCCGTCCGCTGCGCAGCGCCACCGAAGCCACACTGTCAGACGCCAGCCATACTGTCAGGTCCATGGATGAACCACTGGTGGAGATGGTCATGGGGAGGCCGCGCCCGCCGTTGGCTTCGCTGGTCGCTGGCTACAGCGGCTACCGGATCGAGGGCGCACCTCCAGGTGTGCACTGCGGCCTGCCTCTCGCGTCATCTGACCCTCATCGTCACCCTCGACGGCATAGTCGCAGGGCGCCCGCGTCCTGCTCGGGCTGCCCGCCAGTGAGCTGGCCAGCACGGTGCTCGAGTTAGGCACGCTGCTGGGGCCGGTCGCTGGCGAACTTGTCGAACGGCTGCGGTCGGCGCGCACGTGGACTGACCGGTTCCTTGAGCTGGACACGGTGCTGGCACGGATCGCCGGCACTCGGGATGGGCCCGCACCTGAGTTTGGATGGGCCTGGCGGCGGCTGAGCGCCAGCCATGGCCGGGCCGGGGTCGCCGCGCTAGCCAGGGAGATCGGCTGGAGCCGGCGGCACTTGAGTGAGCGGTTCCGGCGCGAGTTCGGCCTGACGCCGAAAGTCGCGGCCCGGGCGGGCTACTACGACCAGGCGTACCTGCACCGGGAATGGCGGGAGCTGGCTGGGTGCACGCCGACGCGGTGGCTGGCCGGGGAGTTCCCATCCGTCCACGACAGCCATGGCGAAGCGGAGCATCCTCAATGACATGACTGACACCCCAGCACCCACGGTCTGGCCCTGCCTGGCCTATGCCGACGCACCAGCCGCCATCCGGTTCCTGGTCGAGGCCTTCGGCTTCACCGAGTCACTCGTCGTGCCCGGCGAGGGCGGCCGGGAGGTCGCGCACGCCGAGCTGCGCTGGCCGGAAGGCGGCGGCGTCATGCTCGGCTCCACCTCCGACGACACCGTGCACAGCCAGATGAAACCGGGCACGGCATCGATCTACGTGGTCACCGGCGATCCCGATGCGCTGTTCGAAAGGGCCACCGCGGCTGGCGCGCAAGTCGTCCGGGGGCTTAAGGATGAGGACTACGGCTCGCGGGGATTCACCGTACGCGATCCAGAAGGCACCCTGTGGTCCTTCGGTACCTATCGCGGCACCTGAACCCGCCGCTGCGCGCGATCCTGATCTACCAGGTCAGGACGTCATTGAGGACAGTGAGCGCGTGCCCCTGAGTTCGGCGCACCACGAGCCCCTCACCTGGCACAATCAGCGATGATCTCCGCTGGCGCCAGGCGAAGCAGTCACGGCTGAACCCCTCAATGTGGATCAAGTCCAGGTAGTCGTCGCTCACGCGGTGGCCGACGAGCGGGCCGTCTTCTCCCGGGGCGGTCCGCTCGAACTGGAAGCCGTGGAACTTGAGGTGGTCGAGCAGCATCTTGGCGATCGCCAGATCCGGGCTGTCCGCGTCAGTCCGCATCGGGCTCCGCTCCCGGTCTCAGCATGGGTCCTTTCGCGCGATCAGCAGAAACCGGCATGAGCTGGGCGTCAGCGGGTGATGCGTGGGCCACGGCGAGGCCGGGGGCCTTCGGGGTGCTGCCCCGGCCCCGCCGTGATCTTGGGACCGGCCGGTTCACCAGGCCATCCGGAGGGAAGGAAGCCAGGCAAGGCCGGCCGGAGTCTGCGGAGGTTCAACCGGTGGCGCGCCCGGGCCGGTTCCGGGCGGGGTACGAGGACCCGGAAGCGTCACAGCACGACTCCCCTCTGGCGCAGACTTGGCGCGCACCTCCGACGAGGTGCGCCGGACACGATGACAGCGAAACAGATATCATCGGTATCGCTTCCCGGTCCCATCTAGGATCACTCGATGCCGTGCCGTATCTTCTGTATCTCGTGAGCGTGGTAGCATTCCCGGATGGGAACCGAGAGGATCAGCGGCGAGGAGCCAACCCTGCTCAAAGCCCTGCTGCGTGAAAGACACTGGCAGAAACACGCGACATTTGCCCGGGAATGGGACAAGGTCGCGCGGATCATTGATCCGCGACTGGCGGGAAGCTGGCCCCGGCACGCCCAGTTTTACCGCTGGCTACGCGGTGACCTGCGCGAGCTCCCCTACCCGGATGCCTGCCGGGTGCTCGAGTCGATGTTCCCCCAATACAGCGTCAGAGAGCTGTTCCGGCCGTGCTCGGAGCACACCGTGCCGGGTACGGCGCACAATGGAGATCCGGCACCGGGTGACGCGACACCCGAGATCGATCCCCTCGGCGCGGCCGGAGTCTCTCGTCTGTGGCCCAGGACAGGTCCCGACGTACTACAAGACCTGGTGTCACGCGTCAGCGGTGCCCGCGAAGAGGTCTCGATGTTCGGCCTCACTCGCAATATTTACACCTCGGATGAGGTGCTCCCCTTGTTCGAATCGAAGGCACACGAGATACCGGTGACATTCTACGTCATGGATCCGTATTGTGATTCCCGACGAGATCGATACCGCATCGAACCACTCGAAGCCGAGATGGAGGATCCCGAGCGTTTCAAGCGGGAGATCCTTCGTCCGCTGTTCGCCGCATCCCAACGAGTGGGCCCCCCGACACCATCAGCCGGACTGCGGATATTCACCTACAACTTCCCCTGCTCATTCGCCATCGAGAAGATCGACCGGAGCTGCCGGGTGATGCTTTACGGACACGGCAAGCGGGGCACCGAGGGCCCGATCTTCGTCTTCACGGACAACACGCCTTACTGGGATTACTTCGCGGGGCAGATCCGGTGGCTGGAACGACTCGCGGAAAGCCCCCGGGAGCCATGGACCAGCAAGGGCCTCATCGTCCGGCCCCTCCGCGAGGAGGATCTCGCCACGTAAGCGGAAACCCTGCCAGGGATCAGGCTCACGATGAGGCGTGCCCGTGGGCGATCGGCTCGTAAGGCCGCGACCACGCCTGCGGGGCGTTGTGTATCCGGGCCATGGCGGCGGCGACGACATCGACGAGCAGGTCCCGGGTGAGTGCTCCGACGCCCCGGAGCCCGGCTTCGAACTTGAAACGCCGTTCCGGATCCGGCTCACTGACCGAGCCCTCCGCGAGCTCAGCCAGCAATCGATCAGCGAGCGCCTCGGCGTCCTCTGGCATCAATCCCACCATGTGCAGCGGGGGATCGGTCACGCCGCGGACCGGGGACACCGCGCCGATCGCGTGCCGCAGACCGGATTCGTCGATGCTCACCACGTAGCTCTGGCCGCTCATGCGCCGCACCGAGTCCATCATGCGGTCGTATTGCTCCTCGGGGAACACCCGCAGCACCTCACCCACCTCGATTCGGGGCCCGGTGCGCTCGAACCGCTCGATCACCCAATGCATCACTTCGAAATCGTCCGACCACAGCTCGCTCACGAGGCCGCCCCCAAGTCCACCGGAATGATCTTTTTTGGAAAAACAGCACGCTCACCAGCGCCAGGCGCGCACGTGTGCCCCTCGCACCGGCTGGCCAGCTAACCCAGCTGGCCGCGTGCCAGGCCCTGAGGGAACTCGGCGGAATCTCCCCGTCTCGCCCCTCGCGGTTCGGCACGCGGTGGCCTCTTATCGTGTCCAGTCCCGCCCGTGCGAGGAAGATCAGGTATCCCCGACGGGCACGCTGAGCGGTCCAAGATTAGGGGCAGTGTAGAACCCGATCTTTAGCGGTCCAGTGTTCTGGCTATCGCCACGCCGAAACAGACAAAAAACGAAGAGCTATCTCAAGCTATCTCATGGACATTTGAATTAGACGTCTCATGACCAGTCTGGCAACCTGTCGGTCAGAGATCCGCGAGACCCGGGCTACGCGGCGCGAGGACAGCCGGGTGAGCGGCCCGGGTGTACGTGCCGGGAGCAGCGATCTCGGTAGTCACGGGCTGGACGCGCCTGAGAGTTACGTACAGCTACTGATTGCCGCGTGGCGGCCCCTGTCGGCACCGTAGGTATACGCAGATCCGGCACTGCCCGCCGGTAGCGCCCGTCCGTACCCGGACGGCCTTACCTACCTACCCAGGGGGACTTGATGTCTGACGCGATGAGCTTCGCGCAATTCGATGATCACACCGCCGAGTTGCTGCCAGCCCGCACCGTGCTGTCGGTGATGCCCGCCCGCACGATCAACAATCCGGCACCGATCGGCCAGGTGAGCAACCCCAGCGTTCCCGGCCACAGCAGCGGCTTCGCCAGCACCTTCATGGAGATGCTGGGCATGACTCCCTCGCCGGTCGACCCGTCGAGCCACTGAGCGGCATTCTCACTCGCCCAAGCCGGTCACGCACGCCACGCACGGCACACCCGTGCTGGTGTC
>DASTBN010000626.1:0-3445 GCA_035712045.1 Pseudonocardiaceae bacterium | reverse complement strand
GCCCGGTAAGCACCGTGCGGCCCCAGTGCGTCGATGAAGATCGGCTCGGTCATCAGTACACCCCCTCAATGACATCCGCGCCGCCGAAACTCGCGAGGGGGGACACGTCGGCCACCGAGTCACCGGCCTGGCCAGCCGCCGGCTCCACCCGGGTGGCCAGGTCGCGTTCGAGGTTGCTGGGCAGCAGCATGTTCTTGCGCACAGCTTGACGCCGGGGAAGACCTCGGTGCGGTACAGGTAGCGGGTGTCGGCGTCCATGTGCGTCCCGCCCCAGACGATCCCCTGGACCTTCTCGTTGATCAAGCCGGCCAGATCGTCGTGACGGGCGATCCGCTCCAGTAACGGTGGCGTGGTCATCACCACGCCGATGTCCTGGGTCCGCAGCAGGAACGCGGCTTGCTCGACCAGATGCTCGGCGTAGGCGTCGGCCTCCTCGGCCTTGCCGGCGGCGATGAGCTTCTTAACCCAGCGCGGATCCATGTCGACGGAGAACTTGATGCCACCGCGGCCGGCCGCGGCCTGGGTAGCCACCTCGCCGATTTGATGGGGCCCGCTCGGGACGACGGCGAGCCAGTCCACGTTTCCGGGGAACCCGTGCGCGTCCAGGCCAGCGTTTGTGCAGGCCCCGTGCTGGTTCCACCAGTCGCGCAAGACGACCACGCGCTTCGGGGCCCCGGTGGTGCCGCCGCTCTCGTACACCCCGACGATGCCGGGGTCCGGGCCATAGCCCCGGGGGATGAGGTCCTCCACGCGGACATCGCGCAGCTCATCGACAATGTTCGGGAACAGGGCCAGGTCCTCGACGCTCGTAACGTCCGCGCGCGGGTCGAAGGGCAGTGTTTCTGCCCTCCGCAGCCAGTACGCCGAACCCGTCTGGGGATTGAAGTGCCACTCCATCGCGGCGCGGACGAACTCGTCCGGGTCCGGCCGCGCGTCGATAGGAAGATCAAGAACGTTTTCGATCACTTTGGTACCCGTGGGTTGTTGATAGTCGGCCACACCAGCACTGCCGCTGCGGGGCGCGGATCTGCCTGGGAACTAGCCCTGCGGCGTGACGGGCGGCGCCGCGCCTTGTCGCGCGGGAAGGACAGGAGCAAGCTGGCTGCGCGAGCTGACGCCGAGCTTGGTGAAGACCTTTCGCAGGTGGTAGGCGACGGTGGCGCGGCTGATGAACAGCTGCGCGGCGGTCTCCGGGTTTGAGGCGCCTTCGCCGACGAGGCGGGCGATCAGCGCTTCTTGCGCGGTCAGGGGATCCCGCGTCTCGACGGCGCGTTCGTGGGCCTGGCCGCCACTTGCCCGTAGCTCGATGCGCGCCCGTTCGGCAAACGCTGCGACGCCGACCGAGTCGAAGATCTCGTACGCGCTGCCGAGCTGATCACGGGCGTCGCGCCTGCGCCGCTGGCGGCGCAGCCACTGGCCGTAGACCAGATGGGCGCGCCCTAGTTCCACACGGAGGCGAGTACGGCCGAGGCGGTCGATCGCCTCACGGTAGAGGCTCTCGGCGGCCTCGCCGTCGCTGACCAGCGCTCGCGAGCGGGCCTCAATACCAAGCGCCCAGTCGGTCCCGCAGGCGCGGGCGATGTCGGAGAGCCGTTGGAGGGCGCGGCGACCAGCATCAGCCACTGGGTGGTGGTCGGCAGAACCTCCAGCCGCCGCAGCAAGTTATCCTCGATCCGCCCCGGCAGCCCCCGCAGACCTGGCAAGCCGAACCCGCCGGCCAATTCCGCAGGCGTCATCCCTCGCGGCAGCTCAAGCAACGCCAGCGGATTGCCGCGCGTCTCCGCGACGATGCGGTCACGCACCCGCTCATCCAATGGCCCCCTGATTACTGAGCCGAGCAGCTCCCGCGCATCGCCATCACACAGACCCTCGACTAGCAGCTCCGGCAATCCCCGGAACTCCTCGCCCGGCTCACGCGTGGCGAACACCAGCGCGACCGGCTCGGCCAGCAGTCGGCGCGCCACAAACGCCAGTGCCTGCGCCGATGCCCGGTCCAGCCACTGCGCATCATCTATCACGCACAAAAGCGGCTGCAGCTCGGCCACCTCTGACAACAGGCTGAGCGCGGGCAGCCCCACCAAAAACCGGTCCGGCGCCTCCCCTCTATTCAGGCCGAACGCAACGCCAAGCGCATCACGCTGCGGATCCGGCAGGCCCTCCAGCTTGTCCAGCATCGGCGCGCACAACTGCTGAAGGGCGGCGAACGCTAGCTCCATCTCCGACTCAACTCCGGCCACCCGGGCAACCCGCAGGCCGCATACTCCAGCAGCGCGGTCTTGCCGGCCCCCGGCTCCCCGCGCATCACGAGCACACCGCTCCGCCCGGCCCGCGCCGCCTCAAGCAGCTGGCTGAGCGCCGCGCGTTCCGGGAGACGACCTAGCAGCATCACTGGGCCTCACGTGGAACCGGCCAGCGCGGATAACCCCACATGCCAGGCTCACGCTACAGGCCGTGTGCGCGCGCCGCCAGCACCGGCTGCCGGTACCCGCGAGTGATCCGGCAGCAATGAATCCGCTGGTCCGAGGTGGCGGCCACCGAGCCCGGCTATCAAGACTCTATCAAGCATTGGGGTACGACTATCGATCCTGGCGGATGCGCACCAGTGCGCAGCGAATATATCGTAATGTCATATCTCAACCGTGTGGGTGCCGACGACGGGACCCACTCCATCCCGAGGTTCACCGGGACGATGGCTGCCCCAATGGCGGACACTGAACGGCAGCTTGCTCCCGGTCGAAGGGACTGAGCTCATGCAGGTCCCCGACATCATCGCCGTCGCCCACCTGCGGTCTCTTGCCAGCGGGGGGCTGTATCAGCCGGTTACGGGAACGGTCGTTGGCCGTCATGCGCTGTTTGATCGGCTCGCCGGAGCACACCGGGTCACGCAGATCACCGCGCCGCCGGGCAGTGGAAAGACCGTGCTGGTGCATTGGTGGATCGGCGAGGCGGGTCTCGCGGAGCGCGCCGCCTGGGTGTCGGTGCAGCGGCAGGAGCGCGATGCTCAGCGGTTTTGGATCTCGGTGATCAAGGCGCTGGGTGCCACCGCTGCCGGCTCGACACGGGTGCGGAGCTTGACGCCGGCACCGGATCTGGACGGCTGGGCGATTGTCGAGTGGCTGCTGGAGGATCTGGGCTCGCTCGAGGACCCGGTCTGGCTGGTGATCGACGACCTGCACGAGCTGCGGTCGGCCGAGGCGCTGTCCCAGCTCGAGCTCTTGGTCATGCGTTCACCGGCGCAGCTGCGGTTCGTGCTGGTGACCCGCCACGATCAGCGGCTGGGCCTGCACCGCCTTCGCCTGGAAGGCGGGCTCACCGAGATCCGCGCCGCAGATCTTCGCTTCACGCTCGCCGAGGCACGCGCGTTGCTGGACGGGGCCGGGGTGACGTTGTCGGAGGCGGCGCTGGCGCAGTTGGTGGAGCGCACCGAAGGCTGGGCGGCGGGGCT
>DASTBN010000625.1:0-3103 GCA_035712045.1 Pseudonocardiaceae bacterium | reverse complement strand
GCCCCATAGATCGATCAGATGCCAGCTACTGAGAGTCGCGTCAAAATGGGTGGGTTGCTGCGCCACTACGATTTCCGCCGGCTGTGCGCCGCGAACGCGATCAGTAAGGTCGGGACCGGGATCAGCAACCTGGCACTGCCGTTATTCGCCGTGGTCACCCTGCGTGCCTCGACGTTCGAAGTGTCGATGTTGAACACCGCGCAGACCGTGGCGTATCTGCTGATTGGCCTGCAGGCCGGCGCCTGGTGTGATCGGATGCGCTGCCGACCCGTCCTCGTCTTCGCAGACCTGGGCCGCGCGATCGCGCTCGGATCAATCCCCATCGCGGCCGGCCTCGGGGTCGTCACGATGTGGCAGCTGTACCTGGCCATCTTCGTTACCGGTATGTTGACCGTGTTCTTTGATGTGGCGCACCAGTCGTATCTGCCACGTCTCATCCAGCGGGACGACCTCATCGAGGGAAACGCCACACTACGGGCCAGCATGTCTGTTTCGGCCCTCATCGCACCCGGTCTCGCCGGATACCTCGTGCAGCGATTCACCGCTCCGCTTGCGATACTGGCCGATGCCCTGAGTTACCTATGGTCGGCGACTTGGCTGAGGACCATTCGCAAGAGCGAGCCAAATCCACACAAACATGCCCAGCGGAATTTGCGCGGGGAGATCCGGGAGGGCACGAGGCTGGTGTTCGGGAATCCGGTCCTGCGCGCCATCGGCCTCAACAACGCGATGATGTCGCTGTGTCAGGCCGGGTACATGGCCATCGCCGTGGTGTTCCTCGTTCGAGAGGTGCACCTATCGCCCAGCACGATCGGTCTGCTGGGCAGTCTGAGCCTGGTAGGGGCGATTGTCGGGGCCGTGCTGGCCACGCGGCTGGCCAGCACGGTCGGCGCGGGCCGGATCTTGTGGATCACCGCGTTGATCAACGGTCTAGCATTCCTGTGTTATCCGCTCACCAATTCCGGCTGGGGCCTGGCGTTCTACGTGGTGGCCGGCTTTGTGACCAGCGCTTGCCTCATGGTGGTCGTCGTCGTGCAGGTGAGCTTCCAGCAGACGTTATGCCCCGAGCACCTGCTGGGCCGGATGAACGCGACGATCAACTTCCTCTATTGGGGCGCGGCTCCGGTGGGCAGCTTGCTCGCCGGTGTCATGGCACAGGCGATCGGACTGCGCCCGACCCTGTGGCTCGTCGCAGTGGGGATGCTGCTCGCGGCAGGCTGGTTGATCGTGTCTCCATTACCCATCATGCGTGACTTAAGAGCAATACTTGAAACCTGTGGATGAGCAAGATCAAGGAGGGGTCGTACCCTCCCGATCATCCTGAAGGTCCCTCAAGCAAAGGCCGGCGTTGGCAGCGCCGGTCGGGAAGGTACGACCCGTGCTCACCGTAGTCCCTGAGGAGTCCGGCGGCCGCGAGGAGTCCGTCGCCGCGTCGATCCCTGGTCCGATCGCCGGGTCGGCGTCGTTGATCGATGAGATCGTGCGGGAGGGTGCCCAGCGGATGCTGGCCGAGGCGCTGCGGGCCGAGGTCGCCGCCCATATCGAGCGCTTCGCCGGTGAGCTGGATGAGCACGGGCACCGGCTGGTGGTGCGCAATGGCTACCACCAGCCCCGGGAGGTGCTTACCAGCGCGGGCGCGGTGGAGGTGGCCGCCCCCCGGGTCAACGACAAGCGGATCGATCCTGACAGCGGCGAGCGTCACCGGTTCTCCTCGGCGATCCTGCCGGCCTGGGCGCGCAAGACCCCGAAGGTCACCGAGGTCCTGCCGCTGCTGTATCTGCACGGGCTCTCCAGCAGCGACTTCGGGCCCGCGCTGGGGCAGTTCCTGGGCAGCTCGGCGGGGCTGTCCGCCTCAGTGATCACCAAGCTCACCGGGACCTGGCAGGCTGAGCAGCGCGCGTTCGCCACCCGCGATTTGTCCGGTGTGGACTATGTGTACGTGTGGGCTGATGGCATCCACGTCAACGTGCGCCTGGAGGAGCACAAGCTGTGCCTGCTGGTGATGATCGGGGTGCGGGCTGATGGCCGCAAGGAGCTCATCGCGCTGGCCGATGGCTACCGTGAGTCGGTCGAGTCCTGGGCCGATCTGCTGCGCGATTGCGAGCGCCGCGGGATGCGTGCCCCGGTGCTCGCGGCCGGGGACGGCGCGCTGGGGTTCTGGGGCGCGCTGCGCGAGGTCTTCCCCGCCACCCGCGAGCAGCGCTGCTGGTTCCACAAGATCGCCAACGTGCTGGGCGCGCTGCCGAAGTCCGCCCATCCCGGGGCGAAGAAGGCCCTGGCCGGGATCTGGAACGCCGAGGATAAGACGCACGCCCTCGACGCGGTCAAGGCCTTCGACGCCGCCTACGGGGCGAAGTTCCCCAAGGCCACCGCGAAGATCACCGGCGACGTGGAGGAACTGCTGGCGTTCTACGACTACCCCGCCGAGCATTGGATCCACCTGCGCACGACCAACCCCATCGAGTCCACCTTCGCCACCGTCCGGCACCGCACCAAGATCACCAAGGGCCCGGGGTCACGCGCCGCCGGGCTGGCGATGGCGTTCAAGCTCATCGAAGCCGCCCAGGCCCGCTGGCGCGCGGTCAACGCAGCCCACCTGGTCGCCCTCGTCCGGGCCGGCGCGAAGTTCCGCAACGGCAAACTCGTCGAGCGACCCGACGCCCCGGCCGCGACAACCGAGGCCACCCAAGCCGCGGAAGCCGCCGCGCACGCCGCCGCCTAAAAAATCTTCATCCACAGGTCTTGACAATTGCTCTGACTTAATGCCGGTTTACGCTGATTCGCACCATGCCGGCACCGCCGTCAGCTCGGCGCCCGGTACCAGAGTAGGATCATCTAACCGTGCTGAGCTGACGCAGCGAGCATGAGATAGTCACAATGAGCACTGATTCGCCGTACGTCCGCTGCCGATGAGTGTCATGGTGTGGCGTGGAGCTGCGGCTACATACCGGTGCGGATTGACTCATGCGGACTGATCACGACGTCAGCGGGAGATGAAAGCAATCATGTGCTTTGGCGCCGGGTGGCCCGGCGCTATCCCCGACACTGGGCGCACCTCGCCGAGATGCTGAGACTCATCCCAGAATGGATCGGACGAGCCAGC
>DASTBN010000624.1:0-10504 GCA_035712045.1 Pseudonocardiaceae bacterium | reverse complement strand
CACGGCGGTCACCGCCACACACCCGTGCACCTCGCAGGTGGTGAACGGCCGCAGGTCCGCCTGCAGCCCCGCGCTGCCCCCCGAATCCGACCCCGCGACGGTCAGCGCGACCGCCGGCACGCCCCTCATGCGCCCCGATATGGGGACATATCGGGGTTATTGGAGCGGGGGCTGGGGGTGACGGGCAGGTAGAGGTGGCCGCCAGCGGCGGTGAACTCGGCTGATTTCTCGCGCATGCCTGCCTCCGCGTAGGCGCGGACGTCGGCGGAGATGCGCATCGAGCAGAACTTGGGACCGCACATGGAACAGAAGTGGGCGGTCTTGGCGGGTTCGGCGGGGAGGGTCTCGTCGTGGTAGGAGCGGGCGGTGTCCGGGTCCAGGGCCAGCGCGAACTGGTCGTGCCAGCGGAACTCGAATCGGGCCTTTGACAGCGCGTCGTCCCAGGCTTGGGCACCGGGATGGCCCTTGGCCAGGTCAGCGCTGTGCGCGGCGATCTTGTAGGCGATCACGCCGGCTTTCACGTCGTCCCGGTCGGGCAGGCCCAGATGCTCCTTGGGGGTGACGTAGCACAGCATCGCCGTACCCGCCTGCGCGATGATCGCGGCACCGATCGCGGAGGTGATGTGGTCATACGCTGGCGCGATGTCCGTGGCCAGCGGGCCCAGGGTGTAGAAGGGCGCCTCGTCGCACCATTCCTCTTCCAGCCGGACGTTTTCCGCGATCTTGTGCATCGGGACGTGCCCGGGGCCCTCGATCATCACCTGCACGTCGTGGCGCCGTGCGATCTGGGTCAGCTCCCCGAGGGTCTTGAGCTCGGCGAGCTGCGCGGAGTCGTTGGCGTCGGCGATCGAGCCCGGGCGCAGGCCATCTCCCAGGGAGAACGTGACGTCGTAGCGGCGCAGGATCGCGCACAGTTCCTCGAAGTTCTCGTAGAGGAACGACTCCCGGTGGTGTGCCAGGCACCACGCCGCCATGATCGACCCGCCGCGGGAGACGATGCCCGTCACCCGGTGGATGGTCAGTGGCACGAACCGCAGCAGCACTCCGGCGTGCACGGTCATGTAGTCGACGCCCTGCTCGCACTGCTCGATCACGGTGTCCCGGTAGACCTCCCAGCTCAGCGCCGCCGGGTCCCCGTTCACCTTCTCCAGGGCCTGGTAGATCGGCACGGTGCCGACTGGGACGGGGCAGTTGCGCAGCAGCCACTCCCGGGTCTCGTGAATCCGCTTGCCGGTGGACAGATCCATGATGGTGTCCGCGCCCCAGCGGGTGGCCCACACCATCTTGTCCACCTCCTCCTCGATCGAGGAGGCCACCGCCGAATTGCCGATGTTGGCGTTCACCTTGACCAGGAACTTCTTCCCGATGATCATCGGCTCGGACTCGGGGTGCCGGCAGTTGGCCGGGATCACCGCGCGGCCGCGCGCCACCTCGGAGCGCACCAGCTCGGCGTCGAGGTTCTCACGGGCGGCGATGAACTCCATCTCCCGGGTGATCACCCCGGTCCGGGCCCAGGCGAGCTGGGTGGAGGGTTCCCGGGCCGCGATCCACGGCGCGCGCAGTGCCGGAAGTCCCCGGTGGACATCGATGACGGCGTCGGGGTCGGTGTAGGGGCCGGAGGTGTCGTAGAGGTCGAGATGCTCCCCGTTGGTCAGCTCGACCCGGCGGACTGGTACTCGCAGCCCATCGCCCGCGTCGCGATAGGTCTTGCGTGACCCGGTGATGGCACCGGTGGTCACGCTGGGCTGGACGGATTGATCTCGTCGTGCGGTCATTGGTCGCGTGGCCATGGGACTGCCTCCCTACGCCGGCATTACCCGGACAGGTTCTGCGGTCGGCGGCCCCGGGCCTCCCGTCCCAGCCGCCCTCTCAGCCCGCTCAGGTGCGAGCTCCCGCGTGGTCAACTCACACACTCGACCGTAGCCGCATCGCCGGGCCAGCTCTAGCGCTGGCGGTGACTGACGGAGGTCGACTTGGGCGCGTGCCCCGCCGGCTGGGCGGTGCGCGCTTCCCTGAGATGGCGTTCGTCCCTCCGCCTGACAATTCTCCCGATTAGCAGCGAGACCAGGACCGATATCGCGATCCAGCCGAGTATCGCTGACGCGATTATCGCGGCCGTACTCATTCGGAACTCCAGGGTGACGGGGTCGGGTGGTTCGCCACTTCATCGTTGATCACCGATGGGGGCGCCGCAAGGCGGGGAAACCATCGCCTTTTTTTAGTAAGGCCTAAGTAAGGTGACCGGTGCGGCGCAGCCACTCGAGGACAGTGAGCACGCGACGGTTCTCCCGCCGGGTGTCAACAGAGGATTCGCCGCTGATTTCCGCTGGCAGGAGCTGCCGGAAGATCTTCGTCAAGTGACGCTCAACGGCCGGTATGGACAGATACAGCGTGTCCGCTATCTCTTTGTTGGTAAGTCCTTGCACTAGCAGATCCAGTACTTCGACCTCGCGGTCGCTGAAGTCTTTCGTGGCGGAATGCTGGTCCCGGTATTCCGCCGTGGCCTGCTGTGAGAACAGCGGATCCACCACGAGGCGGCCCGTGGCCACGCGATGGATCGCGCTACGCAGGCTGCTGCGGCTGGTGCGATCCTTGAACAGGTACCCCATCCCGCCGTGCCCGCCGAGGTGACTCAGGGCCTGCGTGGCGTGATGCAGCTGCACGTCGCGTTCGTAGCCGGACAAGATGATCACGCCGAGTTCCTGGTAGCGCCGCCGCAGCTCGCGAGCCAGCTGGATGCCCTCATCCGACCATGTCGGGGGAAGCCGCAGATCGAGCACCGCGATGTCGATCGGCTCGGGCCCGAGCGAGGGCAGCAGCATCAGCAGCTCCATCCCGTCCGAGGTCTCCGCGACGACGGTGATCCCGCCGCTGGCCAGCGCGGCGACCAGGCTGGGCCGCCACACATCGTTGTCATCGACTACGACAACACGCATGGCAGGCTCGCCTTCATCGTCGTGCCCGCCCCGGCCGGGCTGCTGATCTGGAACCGCCCCCCGAGCTCCTCGACCCGGTGGCGCATCCCGCCGATCCCGCCGTACACACGGGCCGCCGCCCCGCCGATGCCGTCGTCGCGGATCGCGACGTGGATCATCCGGCCATCAGTGGCGACCTCGATGTCGACGATCCTGGCGCGAGCGTGCTTATGGACATTCGTCAGTGACTCACGGATGAGGTAGTAGACGGGCACGGTCAGGACGCCCAGGTCTGCCTCCGTGACCCGGCAGCGGGCTGGCAGGCGTAATTCTGCGGCCACGCGCTCGACGGCCGGCCTGAGCCCGGATCTCAGCTCGGGTGGCTGGGCGCCCTCCTTGAGACTGTGCACTTCCTCCAGGGCCAGCCGGAGTTTGGCGTCGAGCTGGGTGATCGCGCGCTGGTAATCCTGCGGGGTGGTCGCGTCAGCGAACGCGCCCAGGTCCATCCGGGCGGCGGCGATGGTCTGCTGCACCCCGTCATGCAGGTCGCGGTGAAATCGCTGACGGGCCTGCTCGAAGGAGTGCTGCTGGGCGATCCGCGTCGCGTTCAGCTGTTCCAGGCGCATGCGCAACACCGCCTGTAGCCGGGCGTTCTCGGTGAGAATCGAGATGATCCCGGCCAGCGAGGCCAGCGTGGCCGCGTCGTTGCGCAGCAGCGGATGCGCCATGAGCAGGCTGATTCGCGCGCCGTCGCTGCCGCGGATCCACGTGTGGAACCGGTTGGTGTGAAGTTCCTCATCCACGTACCGGAGACGGCCATCGGCGTCGATCAGGCCCGACGAGTCGGGATCCAGATAGAGCAACTCGGCCGATTCGTCCTTCAGCACGTCCTTGAGGTAGCGCGCGACATTTTCCGGGGTCCTGGAATATGGCAGGCGATCGATGACCCGCGCGGTGATCAGATCCTGGCGGATGATGGATGCGCCGAGACCACAGGCGAGGGTGAGCGCGAACGCCCCGGTGACGATTGCCACCGTATGCACGGGTAGCACGCTGGGAGCGAGGATCGCGATCGTGTAGACCGCACTCGACCCGAATCCGAAGACGACGCCAAAGACGCACAGCGGGCGGATCGCGTCCTTGCGGGTGGGTGGCGCCTCCCGCATCGTTCTGCGCACCAGCGCGAAGAGGTACCAGGCCAGCACCTGGAAGCCCAGGCACGCCAGGACGCCGCCCGCTGTGGCGGCCAGCGGGCTGGCGATGAGCGTGGGCCAGCGCGCCCGCGCGGGCAGGCCCACCCACTCCGGCCTGATGAACAGGCTGAGCGCCAGGCTGGCGCCCGTGGTGAGCAGGGCGCACAGCGGGAGGTAGAGCCGTTCGGAGCGGTACGCCAGGCGGGGGCGCCCGTAGCGCAGGATCCCCCAGATCACCGGCACGAAGTAGGTCGCTCCTCCGCCGAAGAGGAAGGCCAGGTAGGGGCCCCAGCCCGGATAAATGTCGAGTGCGACCACGGGCCAGCACAGGCCCGCCGTGACGAACGCGAGGCCGGTGAATCGCTCACGCTTCTGGATGATCAGGTAGCTGCCCAGCACCACCATGCCGACGGTCACGCAGGCATTCATTCGCGTGAACACCGGCTCGCTGGCCAGGACCGGCCATTGCAGCAGCATGGTGATACCACCGCTGATCGCGGCGAGCAGCAGCGGCAGCCGCGATGGGCAGACCCGTCCCGCCGCGTGCGGCGGATCCCCGTCCCAGGGACCGTCGGCCTCATCGGGAGCGGGCAAACCGGGTGAGATGGCGTTGAGTGAGTGATCGCCGATGCCGTTCTTCACAACGGGTGATCGGTCTTCGCCCACTGTAAGCTCCCTGAATCGAGACTTCTCCGGGCGGTAGCCGCGTTAGCTGGCTATCCAGGTTCCCGGCCAGGGGTATATCGGACATCGTCCGAGCGGCGTTTCATTTTTCTCAAACTTTGGTGCCCCGATCTCACAATTGCTCTTTGGCCTGAGGGGCATCGGGCGCTCGGGGGAGCCCAGCCAGACTCGCTGGCTGGCCGGCGCTGGCCTACCGCGGAGCTCAGCACCGCCCGATGATGCGGCGGGCGAGGATGCTGGCGGCATCGTCAGCGATCAGTACGCCGATCCCTAAGGCCGCTGACGCGATCCGGGCGCGAGGATGACTGTCGGCGAGTTCGACGCTGTGTACTCAGCCCAACGTCAGGATCGGCATTCTGCCTTGCGTGGGGACATATCGGGGTCCGGGAGGGCCCGCTCGCCCCGATATGGAGACATATCGGCCGGGAAGCGGTGTTTAGTCGCCGAGGTAGAGATGGTCCGGTCGATGAAGCGGGTCGCCGCCAACGACGCGGCCGCCGAGCGGGCGCGCCAGCTCGCTGAGCAGCGCGCGAGCCTCGTGGCAGCCGCTCACCCCGAGCCGTACGTGGGTCTGCACTGGCCCAAAGCCGAGCGCTGATACCCGGCTTGGCCCAGCGCGGATCGGTCATCGGCTCGGACTGGCGGCACTCGACAACCATCGTGATCGCTGGACTCATAGCGGCCGTGTGCGATCTGGTCCCGGATCGCCCCGGCGATCTCGCCGGTGTCCTGCGAGGTGAACACGACGTTCGGGCCGCACTCCCGGTTGTGCTGGCGGGTGCCGACGGATACTGCGGGCGTGCCGAGGTATGCGCCCTCCCGCAACGCCGCTGAGGAGTTGCCGATCATGCAGGAGCAGTGCCTCATCAGCCGGGCGAAGTCCTCGGGGTGCAGATTGCTGAAAAACTGGCAGCGCCGCGCCAGGCCCTGCTCCCGGAATCGCCGGATCCCGCTGGCGACCTCGGCGCTGCCCGCGTCCACATTCGGCCAGAACACCAGCGCCTGCATCCCGATCGTGGCGATCGCCCGCAGCGTCGCGGTCATCTGCGTCAGGCCGTGACCGTACTCGGTGGTCACGCCGTGTTGCATCACCAGCAGGAACGGCTGCTCCGGATCGATCGGCGACCCGCTGCCGCAGTGACCCAGCAGCGACTCGCGGCGGGTTCCGGGCCGGGCCCGGGCGGCCAGGTCGATCGACGGGCAGCCGACGTTGAACACGTACCGGGGGTCCTCGCCCATGGCGATGACCCGGCGGGCGGACAGCTCGGTGGCCGGGAAGTGGATGTGGGACAGTTTCGTGATCGCGTGCCGCACGCTCTCGTCGATCGACCCGGACACCTCACCGCCCTGGGTGTGCGCCACGGGGATATTCATGTAGGCACCAGCGATCGCCGTGGCGATCGTCTCGAAACGGTCGGCCACCGTCACGACAATGTCCGGTTGAAGCCGCTCGAAAGCGGTCGGCAGCTCCAGCAGGCCCAATCCGGTGGATCTCGCCATCGTCGCCGGTGTCTGGCCCTCGATGATGAACGGGATCCTGGCGTCGGGAGCGAAACCGGCGGCCTCGAGCACGTTCACCGCGCAGCCAAACCGCTCCAGCAGCGCCGACGCGGCAGCGATCACCTGCAGCTCCAGCGCCGGGTGATCGCGTACGGCCTCCAGCACCGTGGTGATCCGGGCCAGATTCGCCCGGCTGGCGACGACGACACAGATCTTCTTACGGCGATCGGGCACGCCGGTGCCTCCTGGCTCGCGGACACGGAGAAGATGGAAACGGGTGCGGGCCGGAGAATACTCACAGCCGGGCTTTAGCCTGGCGCGCGGAGGAGGCGGAAAGACGGACCGACGAGCCGTGGCGGGTCACTTAGAGCAAGATCGGAGCAGGAAGGCCTGTAGGAAGCCTTGTGACCGTTCAGGAAATCGAACCCGTGGAGGTCCCATCCGTCTGCGGTTACCGACCACAGTAGGCGAGAGGAGACGTGCCGGATATGCGGATTGATTTGCCGCTCGCGCTCTTGGGCCTAGCGTAACCGCCCGCCAGCGGCATTCGAGATGGCGCGAAGACCCCACTCAAGCGGACCGGATCGGAAGTAGCGCAGCCAGATACCAGCGAGTGCCATGGTTGTGATGGACAAGGCGGCGAGAATGCGCCAGCTCTCCGGGGGCTCCTCGTGGCCGACAACAGCCCAGATTACGATCAGATGCGCGGCGTAAGCGGTCAGGGGCATCATGCCGACGGCGTATACCGGACGAAGCACACGATGTACCCGATCCGCGATCAACAGCGCGGCGCCGAGGACCGCTAGGGCACACCCGGTGGCTCCGAGGATCTCCATCGGGGTCCCGGAGTGCGGCCCTGCGGTGAGCAGCCATGCCCAGGAGGTGGTGGGAACGGTGCCCGCTTCGGCGCTGGCGACGGCATGGATCTCTTCCTGGCCTGCGGCGACGGAGCCGGAACCGATGACGGCGGACAGGCCACCGACGTGAACGGCGAGTGCTGAACCCCCATAGCCGACCGCTGACAGGACAGCGCCTGCGCCCAGCAGCCGGCGCTGCACGGACTGGGCGGACAGATCCAGGCGCCCAATACTCAGGCCGACGAGCATAATCGGGAAAACCGTCAAGACCGGGTAGCCGCCGTTGAGCACCAGGCTCATGATCCCGTTCACCAGGTTGTCCCACGAGGTCAGCGCCGACAGCCCTGGCGCTTGAGGTGTGGATTCCGGCGTGAGGTCCAGGAAGTGGCGGATCAGGTAGGACAGCACCGGGCCGCTGATGGCCAGTGCGCCAGCCAGCAGGATCAGCGTTTGTGGGCGCAGCCGCAGCAATGGCAGGACCAGCAGGAAGAGCAGGGCGTAGACGGGCAGGATCACGCCGATGTCATCGGAAACCAGTGAGGCGAGTAACAGCCCGAGTACGAGCATCACACCGGCTCTAGCCGTGATCTTGACGCGTGAGCGGTGCAGTAGCGAGTCCTCCGCTCGCCTGGTGCCACCGGAGATCAACGCCAGTGACAGCCCGGCCAGGAACAGAAACAGAGCCGCCGACCGGCCATGAAAGACGCCCAGCAGGTGACCGGTCGACGCGTCAGGGGCCGGGCCGACATGCGCGGCGAACATTCCCAGCACCGCGATACCCCGAGCCAGGTCCAGACCACGGAGCCGCGTCGACCGCGCGTCGGTCGGTGTGAATTCCTTGCCACACCGACGGCCGCCTAACCACGCTGCTATCAGCGACATGACCATGATGGCGCGTTCACGCGCGGCCGTCACATTACCTCTGCTAACCTGTGGCGCTGCGTGCGATGGTGTCGCACAGGGTATAGCAGGGTTGCTTGTACTCAGCGTCTCACCGATGGCCGTAGCGCTAACGAGCCAACGTCTCTCTCCATCCCGGTACACGCAGAAAAGTGTGCTTGCCGCACCTGCCGAAAGGCGATCGTGCTAGCCCGTCGAGCGGTCGCGGGAGATCCCTACTTGCTCTGAGAGGATTGCCCCGCTGCGGCGCCCTTGCTGATTGGGCCGGTCGCCCCGCTCCTCAACGACGGCGCTGAACCCGCAGTGATCAGCGGAAGGTAATGACTGCGGTAAGCAGGACAGCGGCCATCGTCAGGGTGATCCGCAGCAGGCGTTCGTGGCGCTGCCACTGGCCATCCCACCAGCCGCCGTCACCGCTGTAGTGGCGTCCCAGCGCCATCGCGGCGCGTCCCAGGCCGAAACCAAGCCCGGCCACCAAAGCCGTCGGCCAAGTGCTGACCAGCAGCACAACCATCAGGGGCAGGTATGGCAGGTTGCTGGGCATGTGGGTGCGGACCCCGCTGCCCATCTCGAAGCCGAACCGTAGCGCACCCGCCTGGCCTCCGGCGGCGATCACCGTGGAGGGCACCTGGGCGCGCCGGTGCGGCAGTCGCACACGGTGCAACCCGCACTCACCGGCGAGGACGAACACCGCTACCGCAGCGATCAGACCGGCACCCAGGGCAGGCGGCATCACCGGACGCACCAGGCTGCCCAGCACCACCGCGAGCGCGCTAATGGCCAGCCCCCCAGCGACCAGACCGGCTGTGAAATAGATTCGTGAGCAGTCCCGCCAGACTGGCGAGCTCAGCAAGTACGCCGAGTTAACGCTTCACGCCGAGCCGGACAGCGCATAACCGGCGGTCAGGCCGAGCAGCAGCCAGGGGAGCACCCAGCCCGCGCCCAGCGCGGCGACGGTAAGCGCCGCCAGCGCCGCGCTCACCTGGACCGGGCCGGTCGCCGCGCGCCGCAGGAGCTGGGTCATCTCCCCAGCCAAGCTGGCTTGGCCTTATCCTGGTCCATCGTCGCGTTGCAGATCACCTGTTCCAGGTTTGGCGCGCCGCTGTAGTGGATCTCGCCGTCCGAGCAGCGATATTCCACCCCGTCGGCCTTCCAGCGCCAGCCATCACGGGGTTCCGGGCCGGCTTTGCAGATCAGGCGCGGCTGGTAGCAGTCCAGCCCGTTGTCCCACTTTCCGTAGCAGCCGGTCTTGAACCACCGGTCCTCGCCGCAATACGACGGGGAGTACGGAGCGCCGTAGCAGATCGGCCCGCCCGGGCCGTCGGAGTAGCGCCCGCAGTCGGGATACTCGCTGCCCGGATCCGCCCGGGCCAGGCGGGCTAGCGGGATCCAGCCCAGCACGGTGAGGCCCAGCGTCATCGCGGCGGTGCCCAGGACCGCCAGGAAACCCCGCCGACTCGCCTGCGCGCCCCCCTCAAGGAACCGCACCACACGCGGCCCGGCGCCGGGATCTGGCCGGTCGAGCCGGGGGATCTCCACCGGGGCCATCGCGCTCCTCACCGGGACATCGCAGCGTCCATCAGACCCGCCACCTGCGCGCCGATCCGCTCAGGTGAGGACACTGGCTGCCCCGCGAGCACTGTCCCGTCCTCGGCGACGTGCAGCAGGGCCGGTGCCCAGGGCAGGTCTAGTTCCCTAACGAGCCCGGGGTCGACCCGGGATCGGATTCCCGGCGCATCAGTCCATCGAGCCCGCGGGGAGAGCACCTCGAACCGGATGCCCGGGTACTGAGTGGTGAGCTCGCTGAACGGCTCGTGCACCGCGTCGCACAGGCCGCACCCCGGATCGAGGACCAGCAGGAGCGCGGGTCCAGCGCCGGCCAGCTCCGGCAGCCTGCGGCCCTCGGCAGCGCGCCACGGCCGCGTCCCCCGCTCAGCTCCCAGCCTGGCTCCCAGTGCCGCCACCTCGGCCCGCAACTCGCGCAGCTGCCGCAGCATCCCGGCCATCGCCAGGGTCAGGATCGCCAGACAGCCCCAGGCCAGCGTGACCGTGGCGGCCAGCACGCTCACGCGGCACGCCCGTCGACCGCCGCAGGCAACGCGTAGAGCAGCACCGCGAGCACCAGCGCACACGCCACCAGCAGGACCGCGAGACCACCGCCGGGCAGCGCGGCCGCGGGATACAGCGCGGTCGCGGCCAGCGTGGCGATCGCGAGCACCACCGCCCGGGCGATCCCGCCCGGCCCGACCTGGGTACCCATCCGGTTGCAGCCGCAGTCCGAGTTATCCCCCCGGTATCGCCGCCACGCCAGATGCGCCGCGAAGGCCAGGTACGTCAGGGCCTGAGCGGCCAGTGCCCAGCGCAGCTCCGTGACGCCGAAGATCACCGCGAGGCCGGAGGGCACCCCGATCACGAACTCCGTTACCGCGATCACCCGGGCCACCGTCACGCTGGT